>CBCSVZ010000338.1:0-1509 GCA_965143695.1 uncultured Oscillospiraceae bacterium | reverse complement strand
GCTGTCTCCTATAAACCTGTGGAAGCCCATGTGAAGGCATATAATAAGCTGTACGGGATCTATTGCAGGCTGTATGAGCTTTTCGGCGTAGAGGAGCGCCATATCATGAATGAACTGAAAGAGATCCGGAATTGATAAATTTGCCATAAGGGCGTATAATCTCAACTGTTGACAATATCAAAGTTAGGAGATCGATGAAATGAGCGAAGAATGCACACATGACTGCAGCAGCTGCAGTGCGAACTGCGGCGGGAAACAAAGTCTGATTGAGCAGCCTCATGAAGGAAGCCATATAAAAAAGGTAATCGGCGTAGTCAGCGGCAAGGGCGGCGTGGGCAAGTCCCTGGTAACCGGACTTCTGGCGGTACAGACTGCCAGAGCGGGTTTCAAGACAGCCGTTATGGACGCGGACATAACCGGCCCTTCCATTCCCAAGATGTTCGGCGTGCATCAGAAGGCCACAGGGGATGAGACGGGCCTCTATCCGGTAGAAAGCAAAACGGGAATCAAGCTGATGTCCCTGAATCTGCTGTTGGAAAATGAGGACGATCCGGTAGTATGGAGAGGTCCTGTTATTGCCGGCGCCGTGAAGCAGTTCTGGACCGATGTGGTATGGGACGAAGTAGACTATATGTTTGTGGACATGCCTCCCGGAACAGGAGATGTGCCTCTTACGGTATTTCAGTCTATTCCCGTTGACGGCATTATTATAGTAAGCACACCCCAGGAGCTGGTATCTATGATCGTAAGCAAGGCCGTCAGAATGGCGGAGCTTATGAATATTCCCGTGCTGGGTCTTGTGGAAAATATGAGCTATATCAAATGTCCCGACTGCGGCAGAGAAATCAGTGTTTTCGGCGAGTCTCATACAGAAGAGATCTCTCAGAAATACGGCATCCGCATATTGGGCCGTCTGCCCATGGATCCGTCTCTGGCGGCTGCCTGTGACAAGGGCATGATCGAGCTTTCTGATGTGCCTGAGATCGATATTGAGGGGTTAAAATGACAGATAAGCGTGAATTGGCGAAAGCTTATTTTCTTCAGGGCTATAACTGTGCACAGGCTGTCAGTATGGCCTTTGCAGACGAAATGAACATGGATGCGGATACCGTTGCCAAAATGGTATCCGCTTTCGGCGGCGGCATGGGGCGTATGCGGGAGGTCTGCGGCGCAGTCTCCGGCATGTTTTTTGTGCTCAGCAATCTGGAGGGCTACAGCGATCCGAAAGATACAGCCGGTAAAATGACTTTATATCAGCGCGTACAGGAACTTGCCGAGGCGTTTCGCGGCCAGAACGGCAGTATTATATGCAGAGAGCTCCTGTCCGGATGTATTCCCAGGGTTTCGGATTCTCCGGAGCCGTCACCGCGTACCGAAGCGTACTATCAAAAGCGCCCCTGCCCGGAGCTGGTTGCTATGGCGGCAGGCATTGTACAGGAGAAAATATTACAAAAAAATTAATTCGGAAAATCATATTGGCGTTGTCATATACGCCGCCCGCAGCCCAGC
>CBCSVZ010000337.1:0-1511 GCA_965143695.1 uncultured Oscillospiraceae bacterium | reverse complement strand
TAATCCTGTTGCAGACCCTCAAACAGAGAGAAGATCCAACCTGTCATCTTATTACACCTTCCAAAATAATTATTTGCAGCAACTATTTTACCATATACGCAAATAAAATGCGAGGTCGGAACTTCACACTGAATTGAGAGCGTTCTCCAAAACTGATAACCTGACCTGAGTGTACCAAGACCTCCTCTCCCGCAGTAATTTTCTGTCCGTCCACATACGTTCCGTTGGCGGAAAATAGATCCCGGACCCTGACACTGCGTTTTTGCTGAAATAGAACTGCATGGCGTCTGCTGACACAGGCGTCATCAATATGCAGATCCGCCCATGCGCTATCTCGCCCTACAGTAATTTCCTCCTGTATGGGTAATGAGGAACCGGAAAGCCAAACGCTCCATTTTATACAAAAGCGTTTTGCTTCCGCCGGCACCGCCCAAAGCTCAGTTGCTGCGGCCATTACCAGCCACAGCGGCCATACCCACAGATTGCGGATAAACCGGAGCAAACAGGCTGCGGAGAAAAAAACTGCCGCATTCACCCATAAAAAGCGATGCCACCGGGGAAAAGCTTCTGATACCCTCCCCCTTACGGACTCCGCCGCTTTCACAATGCGCCGGATCAGATTCTCCGGCCGCATATCCGCAAGCAATTTCTCCAGCTCAGTCCGCGGGAAAGAGGCACCGCTCTCCTCCCATGGAGCGACAATATCTATGAGTTTCCCTAACAGCGCCTTGCATTCTTCATTGCTGCCGCTTTCTGCATGGAGCTGTATGATGGCCAGCATCTCTGTCAGAGAATTATTTTCTCGGTTGAGCCCCAAAGCGCCGGGGAGATATACAAATTCCAGCTGTTCCGCGAAACCGGAAAGGAATACGGCATCGTAATCAAAGAGCACCTGACGAAAAGGCACGCCCGTCTTCTCACAGGCCGACCAAAGGACACAGAGCATCTCTGTAAGCAATCCCACAAAGGCGATATCCGGCACTGTCTCCGACAGATATTCCTTAAGGGACAGCTTATGCCTGATGTATACACTGTAGCCTTCCGGATCCTTGGTAAGCTCTCCCGGAACATAGAGAATTTCGCCGGCACTGCCCGCCTTATCCAGCCGTTCCTTTATTTCCAAACCGGAAAGGACAGATCGGACAGATATTCTCAGCCCCTTGCGCTCCCTGTTTATCACACAGCAATTATGACCCGCCGTACTCATAGATCAGAAACCGCCGAGGATGCGCTCGCCTGTATTTTCTCAAAAATATCCTGGGCAAGTCCTATAATAAAATCCTTGAATATGAGAGCAAGGGCCACCAGTACTGCAACAATAATAACGACCTCGATGGTTCCCATTCCCTCCCGCTTCTTCCAAAATGAATAAAAAAACACTGACATCATGATTCTGTTACCTCCCGATCAAAAAATACTTAATTGCATAATAGCCGGCGCGATCAACATCGTAAGGATCGCGACAAACACCATACCGGACGGAATCAGCATGAGATTGGAGGCTCTGTTTC
>CBCSVZ010000336.1:0-1559 GCA_965143695.1 uncultured Oscillospiraceae bacterium | reverse complement strand
GATATTCAGCTTTACATCAACAGTCCCGGAGGCTCCGTTACATCCGGCTTTGCCATCTACGATACTATGAACTTTGTAAAATGTGATGTATCTACGATCTGTATCGGAATGGCAGCCAGCATGGGCGCGTTCTTATTAGCTGCCGGAACCAAGGGAAAGCGCTTCGCCCTTCCGAACAGTGAAATTATGATCCATCAGCCCCTGGGCGGTGCGCAGGGTCAGGCCTCTGATATTAAGATCCATACAGAGCACATTTTACGCACTAAGGACAAACTGAATCAAATTCTCAGCGAGAGAACTGGCCAGCCCCTGGAGAAAATTATTCAGGATACTGACAGAGACAATTTCATGAGTGCCCAGGAAGCTATGGAGTACGGTCTCATTGATAAGGTTATGACGCACAGAGCATAAGACTGATACAGGGAACAAAAAACTGCGGTGGCAGGACGGCGACTTGCGGCCGCAGCTTTGTATAGAATCGCCGGGAAGAGAGGACTGTATGGCGAAACAGGACGAACGGACAATCAGATGTTCTTTCTGCGGTAAGCGGGAGGGGCAGATCAAACGGCTGGTGGCCGGACCGGGGGTATACATTTGTAACGAATGTATCGAGCTGTGCTGGGATATTCTAAATAACGACCCGGATAATTTCTTTGACGATGAACCCGTGGGAATGGAGCGGGTGGATCTGATTAAGCCAAAGGAAATCAAAAAGCTTCTGGACGAATATGTTATCGGGCAGGATTCTGCGAAGAAGGCTTTGGCTGTGGCGGTATATAACCATTATAAAAGGATCAATGAACTGGCGGATAAGTCCAGGTCCGGCAAGGGGAAAGACAAGGCGTCCTCTGAGGTGGAGCTTGCCAAGAGCAATGTCATGCTGATCGGCCCTACCGGTGTGGGAAAGACCTATCTTGCACAGACAATGGCCAGAATCCTGAATGTGCCCTTTGCAATTGCGGATGCCACATCTCTGACTGAGGCCGGCTATGTAGGCGAGGATGTGGAAAATATTCTGCTCAGACTGATACAGGCCGCTGACTTTGATATTGAAAAAGCAGAGCGCGGGATCATCTTTATTGATGAAATTGATAAGATTTCCAGAAAGAGTGACAATCCGTCGATTACAAGGGATGTAAGCGGAGAGGGTGTACAGCAGGCATTGCTGAAAATCCTTGAGGGTACGGTTGCTTCCGTGCCGCCTCAGGGAGGCAGAAAACATCCGCATCAGGAGTTTATTCAAATTGATACCAGCAATATTTTGTTTATCTGTTCCGGCGCCTTTGACGGACTTGCCAAGGTAATCGAGAGCCGCATGGGCAAGAATATCATCGGTTTCTCCGGAGCGGTTCACAGCAGCAATGACAGGGCAGAGGATGAACTGATTGAGAAGGTGGAGCCGCAGGACTTGCTGAAATTCGGCCTGATTCCGGAATTTATCGGCCGTGTGCCGGTAATTGTTACGCTGAATGCACTGGATCAGGATGCCCTGAAGCGGATCCTTACAGAGCCCAAGAACGCGCTTGTCAAGCAGTATCAGAAGCTGCTTTCCTATGACG
>CBCSVZ010000335.1:0-1587 GCA_965143695.1 uncultured Oscillospiraceae bacterium | reverse complement strand
ATTAGGTGTGGCATGCCGGGGGGGGGGGGTCAACCCCCCTGGGCCTTCCGTTTGGGGTACTCACCCCCGTCCGCCTGCCCTTTCATGTTGTTACAGGTCTCTTTTTGCTTCTTATTGAACATAAAAACTGCCTCTCAATCCAACAAAATTATGAACTAAGAAGCAGTTTAACCTCAAAACCGAAAAATATGCATTTACCGGGTTGAAAGGCTACATTGCAAGCACCAGAGTGGCAATTTTAAAGTAAATCACCAGCGAAAGGGCGTCTACAATGGTTGTGATAAAGGGACTGGCCATAACCGCCGGGTCGAAACCGATACGCTTGGCCAATACAGGCAGGGTACAGCCGACGACCTTCGCCACCAAAACGGTCATCAGCATCGTAGCGGAAATGACAGCGGCAACGGTTAAGGAAACACGGTCTATAAGCAATACCTTTCCAAAGGATACCACCGCCAGTGTAATACCGCAGATAACAGCCACACGAATCTCTTTCCAGATAATTCGCAATATGTCTCCCATCGAAATTTCATTCAGCGACAATCCGCGGATTATGGTAACGGAAGCCTGACCTCCTGCATTGCCGCCCGTATCCATAAGCATGGGAATAAATGCGATCAGCACAGACTGCGCCGCCAGGGCTTCTTCAAAATGGCTCAGTATGGAAGAAGTAAAGGTCGCAGAAACCATCAACAACAGCAGCCAGGGAATCCGTTTCTTCCATGTCTCAAAGACGCCGGTCTTTAAATACGGCTTATCCGTCGGCATAATAGCCGCCATTTTTTCAATATCCTCAGTATTCTCTTCCTGGATGACGTCCATGGCGTCATCAAAGGTTACAATACCTACCAGCCGCTCCTCTTTATCTACCACCGGCATGGCCAAGAGACCGTATTTTCTGAAATTCTCGGCCACGATCTCTTTGTCTTCGTATGCATCCACAAAGATGACATGAGAATCCATGATATCCTCAATCACACAGTCATCTGCAGACAGCAGCAGATCTTTATCCGTTATCGTTCCTATGAGCTTACGGTTTTCGGTTACATAGCAGGTGTATATGGTCTCCTTGTCAACGCCCACCTGACGGATCTGCCGGAAAGCGTCTTTAACAGTCATATCCTTGCGCAGATACACATACTCGATCGTCATAATACTGCCGGCGCTGTCTTCCGGATATTTTAAAATAGAGTTAATGACTTTTCTGGTATCCGCGTCCGTATTCCGCAGAATTCTGGAAACCACATTGGCAGGCATTTCCTCGATCATATCAACGGCATCGTCCACAAAGAGCTCATCCATTACCGCACGAAGCTCTTTGTCACTGAAGGATTTGATCAACAACTCCTGTACATCGCCGTCCAACTCCGCAAAGGTTTCCGCTGCCAGTTCTTTGGGTAAAATCCTAAAAACTACAGGCAGATCCTCCTCCGGCATAGAGTGCATCAGCGCAGCCACATCCGCAGGATTCAGTTCTTTTAGTATTTTACTCAAAGCGGCAAATTTCCGATTTTTCAACAATTCTTCAATTTGCTCTTCAATGTCTTCGATCTCTTCAATATAATCCTCAAAAATCACCCACTTCCT
>CBCSVZ010000334.1:0-1628 GCA_965143695.1 uncultured Oscillospiraceae bacterium | reverse complement strand
TTGACAGGTTCGGCCATTACGGCGGCAGTGGAGCGTATCACAATCCGGAATCTGTGTACAGATCCTGGTATCGGTTCAGAAACGGAGATGACAATGACTACGAGTGCTGGTGGGGATGTGCGGCCCTTCCCAATGTCAATGAGATGGAGCCCTCCTATCTGGAGTTTATTGTCAATGGGAAAGAAAGCGTTCTGGAAAAGTGGCTGGACAAGGGTGTGTACGGTTTTCGTCTGGATGTGGCGGATGAATTGCCGGATGAATTTATAGGATGTATCAGACGCAAGCTGGAGGAGTATTCCTCTCCGCGCCGTATTCTGATCGGCGAGGTGTGGGAGGATGCTTCCAATAAGATCAGCTACGGAAAGAGAAGAACCTATTTTACCAAAGGCGAGCTTCACAGCGTCACCAATTATGTTTTCCGGGATCATCTCGTATCCTTTCTTACGGGGAAATCGGATATGCAAACGCTTTGGTCTGCTTTGCTGTCTTTGCAGGAGAATTATCCGGTGCACAACTTCTACAGTCTGTTAAATATGACGGGAAGCCATGATGTAGTGAGACTTTTCACCCTGCTGAAGGACTTTTGCCAGGGAGATGAAGCACGGGCAGTCCGGCTGCAAATGGAGTATGCAGCGGTTTTGTTTCTGTTCCCGGGTATCCCTGTGGTGTATTACGGTGATGAGGTTTGCATGGAGGGCGGTACGGATCCGGACAACCGGCGCACTTATCCCTGGAATCGGGTAAAATATCCCAGCGTTACGGATTTCTTTCGTATGCTGGGTGAATTAAGGCACAGTCAGCCTGTGCTGCAAAGGGGAATTCTGAAGGTCCTTACTCCCGTAAACGGAGACGGCAGCGTTTGTGAGGATATATTTGCCTTTGAAAGATGTACCCGGAACGGAAAAGATGCTTTTGATCAGGAGCTGCGGCTTGATATGGGGGCCGGACAGAGTGAAAGTATTATTTGCATGATCAACAGGGCTTCCGACTGTAAGAATGTGAAACTGAGCGGCCTGAAAGCCGGTGCTATGTATTCCTCCCACAGAGCCGGAGCTGTCTATACCGCTGATGAGAACGGCTGCTTTTGTATCTCTGTGGAAGATATCGTAATATTAAAAAATTTCCGGTGAGATGATTTCATCTTCAATACGAAGAAGGCGGTTATATTTGGCAACGCGTTCACTGCGGGCCGGTGCGCCGCTTTTGATGTAACCGGCGCCTACGGCAACGGCGATGTCACTTATGGAGGTATCCTCGCTTTCACCGGAGCGGTGGGAGAGTATGATACGGTAGCCGTGCTTCTTGGCCAGAGCGACCGTTTCCAGGGTTTCGCTCAATGTGCCGATTTGATTCGGCTTTATGAGAATGGTGTTTCCAAGCCCCTTTTCACAGCCCTCCTTGAGCTTTTTTCGGTTTGTTACAAAGAGATCGTCGCCCACGATCAGGTGATTCATTCCCAGCTCTGCGGTAAGCTTGGCCCAGCCCTCATAATCCTCTTCACCGAGGGGGTCCTCTAAGGAAGCCAGGGGATAATTTTCACAGAGCTCCGACCAATACCGTACCAGATCGTCTGAGGAAAAATTCTTTTGCTTTTTCGGAAGGGTATAGTCATGGGTCTTTCCTTCGGG
>CBCSVZ010000333.1:0-1636 GCA_965143695.1 uncultured Oscillospiraceae bacterium | reverse complement strand
ACACAGGTATCGGAAATATGCTCCTGTTCAAAAGGCATACAGCGGGATGTAGCCGTGGTATCCTCTTTGATCTTGAGTTCGCATGCCTCATCTCCGCACCACATGGCTTTTACCATGCCGGGCTTATTGGCGATGATATCTTTAAACTCGTCATAGCTGACAGCGCTGTAGATTCTAGAATCTCTGGCAGCCAGCGCTTTCTCATACATGCCGTCTCTTACAGCCTGCAGCAGCCGTTCAACCTCTTCAGCCAGCTTATCCAGCGGTACAACCGTCTTCTCTCCGTTATCACGGCGAACGCAGACACACTGGTTGTTCTCAATATCTCTGGGACCGATCTCAACACGGAGCGGTACGCCTTTCATCTCATATTCCGCAAACTTCCAACCCGGCATCTTGTCAGAATCGTCCAGCTTTACCCGGAATTTATCATCAAGGGCCTTTTTCAGTGCAGCCGCTTTCTCCAGCACGCCCTCCTTGTGTGCCGCGATCGGTACAATCACGACCTGAATAGGTGCTACAAAAGGAGGAAGTACCAGCCCGTTATCGTCGCCGTGAACCATAATAATAGCTCCTATGGACCGGGTACTGACACCCCAGGAGGTCTGGTGTACATATTTCAGCGTGTTGTCCTTATCCGTATACTGGATATCAAAGGCCCGGGCAAAGCCGTCTCCGAAGTTGTGGCTTGTACCCGACTGAAGGGCTTTCCCGTCATGCATCATGGCTTCAATTGTATAGGTGGCCTCTGCCCCGGCAAATTTCTCCTTATCGGTCTTTCTGCCCTTGATAACCGGAATGGCCAGCTTCTGCTCAAAAAAGTCCGCATACACATTGAGCATCTGCAGGGTCTCCTCCTGGGCCTCTTCCGCCGTAGCATGTGCGGTATGTCCTTCCTGCCATAAGAATTCCAGCGAGCGAAGGAAGGGTCTTGTGGTCTTCTCCCATCTTACAACAGAGCACCACTGGTTGTATTTTTTCGGCAAATCTCTGTAGGAGTGTATAATGTGGGAATAGTGGTCGCAGAAAAGTGTCTCCGACGTGGGTCTGACACACAGTCTCTCTGTCAGAGGCTCCAGTCCGCCGTGGGTCACCCAGGCTACTTCAGGAGCAAAGCCCTCAACATGATCCTTCTCCTTCTGAAGCAGACTTTCCGGAATAAACATTGGCATCGCAACATTTTCATGACCGGTATCCTTAAACATCTTATTAAGGCCCTGCTGAATATTCTCCCATATTGCATAGCCGTAAGGCCGCATGATCATACATCCTCTTACAGAGGAATAGTCAATAAGCTCCGAACGCAGCACCACGTCCGTATACCACTGTGTAAAATCCTGATCCATTGAGGTAATTGCCTCAACCATTTTTCCTTTATTATCTGCCATATTTGTAAAATCCTCCAACCGTATTGAATTATCAGACACTATTGTACCACATATTTACATAGGTGCGCTACGGTTATTTAACCGCTGATTCTGAAAGCCTCCCAATATCCGCGCGCAAGCCTCACTCCTCGATCGCAGCCTTTCTGCTGTTAACAGCTTTCAGGACAGCCATATCAAATTTCGGCGTTCTGTCATAGTAATAAAGGCCGTTCTGTTCCTGCTCAATATCGTAAAGCTGTGTGTAGCAA
>CBCSVZ010000332.1:0-1642 GCA_965143695.1 uncultured Oscillospiraceae bacterium | reverse complement strand
AAACGCGGTAGATTTCAAGTGATACTTCCACATCGACAGGGCGGTGATCAGCATTTAAGATTTTGACAAGATACATAGTGCGCCCTCCCTTATGCAACTCGAACCAGAGCGATGATTTTATCATCGTCCTGTGGATCAATAAGGAACGGGCTGGGCTGGGCATTCGCAGCGCCAGGCGGCGCAGGGGTCGGCGCAGGCTCTGTCAGGATGAGAAGCGATTCACCAGGGGCCAAATGGATTACTTTAATGGTTTTCAACATATTGCAACACCTCCGATTATTTTCTGAGGGCTTGTCCCTCTACATATCGGAGATTTCAGCGCCCCTCAATTAAGGGGGCGTACAAATTTCTTGAACGGAATAGGCAAAGGCAAGGACAGCATCACAAGAATGCTGCCCTTGCTTTCACTTATTCAGCTAAGAAGCTGCGGAGCCGGTGAAAGGCCCTCTGAAGCAGAAGTGTGACCGCTGCCGGTGAGCAGCCAAAGATGACTGCAATCTCCTTGTACTGATACCCTTCCCAAAAGGCCAGCTCGATGGCGAAACGCTGCCGGTCTGTCAGGCGGCGCAAGCCATAAGCCAGCTTTTCGTTTCGGACGGTATCAATAAAATCCTCCACCATCAGTTGCTCCGTAAAATCATCCTGGATATAGATAGACCGCTCCTGGTATGTAAGTTCCTCGCTCATACTCTCCAGGGAGTAGCAGTGATACCGGAACCGGCGGTCAGAGTTTGCAATAATACGATCCTCATCTTTAAGGATCGCAGCCCAATATTTTTCGGCCATAAGCCTGTTCTCCTTTCTGTCGTTTGTCTGCGTGGGCGGGCAGACAAACGGAGGAGAACGGCTCCGTGCGATAATCGCAAAATAGGGACTAACATAAGTACAGGTTTTTCCCGTACTGGTGTTAGTCCCTATTGGTAGGTTTATATAAGCATCGCAGAGTTCTGTACAAGTGTGCAGATATTCAGCACATGCTGCGTGTGATTTTTTTGCCGGTAATCCGACTCAAATGTGTTGAGATCTGGGCCATATCTGTTATAGAAAGCCCTTTTGCAAACTCTAATAAATCATCAGCTCCTCTCTTATTGGCTACTTAGAGTAGCTATTAAAAAGCGACGCTTAAATCATTTTGAATACCTCATAATCCAAGTACAATACTATTATGTGAGGTGACGGAGCGTGGCTAAGAAAAAGCAACAGACCGTTTATTCCTTTGGCTCCTCGTACCGATGTGCAAGAGAAAAGCGAGAATATACCCGTGAGCAGGTTGCAGAACGTGCAAATATCAGCCCTCGTTTTCTCTCGGCAATAGAAAATGACCGGCGAAAACCAAGTTTGAATGTTCTGATCCGGTTGGTTCTTGCCATTGGAGCGTCTTTTGACGAGATACTGGCTCCGAGTGCAGTTTCGGATGAAGAAGTAACAGACAGGATTAAACGGCTTATTACACAATGCAACCGACGAGATCAGGAGCTTATCCTGGGTCTTATCGACAAGATGCTGGATAACAAAGAAGAAAAGCAGTAACACGGATGGGTGGAAATCCAACCGCGTTACTGCTTTTTCCATGAACGGGTGCTCTCCCCTTCATTCTTCTTTATGTGTGTTGTAGGCATCCTTCAGATGCTCAAAGGATTCC
>CBCSVZ010000331.1:0-1645 GCA_965143695.1 uncultured Oscillospiraceae bacterium | reverse complement strand
TCAATAAAGGACTCCACATTTTCCTCTGTATAATCTCCCGCAAACCCCAGAAGTGTACTCATTTTACCTGCTTCTGCCCTGTTATTGCAGAGCCATGCCGCCTCACGCTCTGTCTCATAGGACAGCATATCGCGGAACCGTCCGTCGGTCATAAGCAGATCCCGGCTTTTGTCATTGCATACAGGCCGCAGCTCCCCCTGATCCCATACGTCCATATCCATAACCTCATCAGAGACGCCGAAATAGCAGCGGTAATCCCCGTAGCCGTCATCCTCCTCCGTATCGCTTGTGGCATCAAAGTTGTAGAAAGTCCCGTCTATGGAAGCCACCACCCAGGTATGCCCGTCGGCGTCCTCGTCCTCACTTTCACAGCCCATGGTCTCACAGCACGCGATACCCGCCGTCTGAAAGAGCAAAGCCAGGGCGTTGGAATATCCGTCGCAAATTGTCACACCGCCGCACAGAGCGTCATATAAATAATCGGCCTCGGAAGAATCCCCGTATGCGCGGTACTGTACATTTTTCCGCACATAATCATAGAGGTATTCCATTCGCTCCATATCAGTATCCGCCTCGGCAGGCATCGCAGCCACGATTTTCTCTGCTTTGGCCAGAGCCAGCATTTTTCGGGTCCAGGATTCCTCGGTAAAATCCTCCATGGTATAACACATAGCCAATCCCACAGCAGTACAGCCTTCTCCGCTCCGATAATTCTGCTCCAAAAAGGGGGAATCCAGGGCAAGGGCATCTCTGGCCCTGTAGAAATCAAAGGAATAGGTATCCGCCCTTAAGACAATATGGGTAAAATGGTGCTCCATGGCATAGAGCAGTGCATTATAGGCCAGCAGCTCCTCCTGGGAAAGCTGCTGTTTATAATAGTCGCTCATATACGCAGAATAGGGAGACTGATAATTACCGATTTTGGTTTTTGAAAGATACACGGGTTCTTCCCCGTCATTGTAAAATTTTACCCTGTTCTTCGCATCGTCCTCTCCCGAAGCGGAAGCCTTGGGGGAATCGGAGGCCGACGGCGAGGAGGTAGCAAAAACAGCAGACTTCGCTCCGTCTATGAAATCTGCTGCAAATCGGACCGCACTTCTGCAGCCGGTACACCCTGTCAGGAGCGCCAGCAGTATCAGTACGCATATAAACTTTCGGGCTGCCTTCTTCATGGTAAAATTTCCTCGTTCCTATCAGGTGAATTATACAATAAAGCAAAGCAGCGGTCAATTTCCCTTTTCAATACTGATATCGTTGAAGATTTTTACCAGTTCCTCCACCCGGCACTGGGTTTTCTCCCGGTCTTTGATATCCAGTATGGCTTTTCCGCTGTCCATCATTACCAGACGGCTGCCGTATTCCACGGCAAACCGCAGATTATGCGTAACCATCAGGGTGGTGATCTGTTTCTCCCTGACCAGCTTATCTGTAAGCTCCATAATGATCTCAGAGGACTTGGGGTCGAGCGCCGCAGTATGCTCATCCAGAATCAGCAGGCTGATGTCCGTCATATTGGCAATCACCAGTGCCAGTGCCTGTCTCTGTCCCCCGCTTAAATTTCCCACCGGTACCTCCATGCGATTCTCCAGTCCCATGCCGCACCGGGCCAGCAGTTCTCTGTAATAATCCTGTCTTTTTCGGTTTA
>CBCSVZ010000330.1:0-1647 GCA_965143695.1 uncultured Oscillospiraceae bacterium | reverse complement strand
GTCTTCGTATATAAGCTTCATGATCGCGTGATAGGGAAACGCTGAAATCACAGCAAAAACAAGAACTCTGAGTACATATTTATTGATATTAGAGGTTCTGCGATAGCCTTCGGTAATCAGAAAAGCAAATACCGTTATGGAGGAGGTGCCCAGCACTCCGCATACAGTTCTCAGAAAAGGCTGCTCCACAATGCCGAACATGGTGAGATTAAGCAGCACCATGGTGATCATACCGATTATCTTGAGCATTGCGGAATTTACTTTCATTTCAGATTCTCCTATCGTTTATTGATAAAAAATTCAAGTATCGTTCCGATACTGATACAGCCCATAAACATTCCTGCTAAAAACCACATATATTCATAGGACTCAAAAGGGTTCACCAAAAGGAAGAATGCCCATATAAGATTCAGGACACCTTCCCCGATCAACAGAAACCATCTTCTTACCTCCAATGCTCTGAGCTGGATTCCGCCGCTCATTTGAGAAGCAGCGGTCACCAACGCCCAGATTCCGAAGGTAATACAGATGCGTTCTTCTGTAAACTGCTCTTCTGTCAAAAACAGAACAGAGAGACCGATAAAAAACTGAGAAAAGCCCTGTGTCAATATCCAGCCGGGGCGAAAGTATCCCCGGCGGTTTTCCACAAAAGCAAAAATATACACAATCCCGCATACCAAAAGCGAATACTGCAGAAAGCTTTTCACGCCGCCGAAGGATTCTGCCGCACTAATCAAAATTACTACAGCAGGAATCAGCATAACCAAACCGGCCAATATATTGATTGCAGCGCCGCTTTTGTACTTCTTCATGTATCAGAAGCCCTCCGGATTCTTAGACTGCCACATCCAGCTGTCTTTGCACATGCGGTCAAGCCCCAGCTCTGCTTTCCAACCGAAAAGCTTCTCCGCCTTAGAGGGATCTGCATAGCAGGCCGCCACATCACCCGGGCGTCTGTCCTCGATCCGGTAAGGCACCTTAACATTGTTTACTTCGGCAAAGGTATTGATAAGCTCCAACACGCTGTAGCCGTTGCCGGTTCCCAGATTGACCGCTTCCACCTTGTGATTCTGCTCTGCATAGGAGATCGCCTTCACATGGCCTTTCGCCAAATCCACTACATGGATGTAATCTCTAACACCGGTACCGTCCTTTGTAGGATAGTCTGTACCGAACACGGAAACGAAAGGAAGTCTGCCTACGGCAACCTGTGTGATCTTCGGCATGATATTATTAGGGATCCCCTTGGGATTTTCCCCGATAAGGCCGCTCTCATGAGCACCTACGGGATTAAAATACCTGAGCAATACGATGGACCACTCGTTATCGGAAACCCACAGATCCTTCAAAATTTCCTCTATCATCAGCTTTGTCCTGCCATAAGGATTCGTGACAGACAGGGGAAAATCTTCTTTGATCGGCACTGTGGCCGGATCACCGTATACGGTCGCGGAAGAGCTGAATACGATTCTCTTACAGCCGTATTTCTTCATAACCTCAAGCAAACAAAGCGTTCCGGTTATGTTATTATGGAAATACATCAACGGTTTTGCCACGGACTCACCCACTGCCTTGTACCCGGCAAAGTGGATCACCGCGACTATATTATGCCCGGAAAAGATATTCTCCAGCGCCTGTGTATCCAAC
>CBCSVZ010000329.1:0-1661 GCA_965143695.1 uncultured Oscillospiraceae bacterium | reverse complement strand
CGTACAGTTCCTGTACGAGGCCAGTGCAGGCGGAGGCATTCCTGTCATAAGACCGATGAATATATGTCTTTCTTCTAACGATATCTATGAGATTCAGGGTATTTTGAACGGCACCACCAACTATATCCTCACCAGAATGAAGGATGACGGCATGAGCTTCGAAGATGCGCTGCAAGTGGCGCAGAAAAAGGGTTTTGCAGAGGCAAATCCCACGGCAGACGTAGACGGACACGATGCCTGCCGCAAGATCGCAATTCTTTCTTCCATTGCCTACGGCGCTTTTGTAGACTACGAAAAGGTTCCCTGCAAGGGCATCCGGGATGTAAAATACGAGGATCTGGTAATGGCCGATAAAGCCGGTTTCACCGTCAAGCTCATAGGAAGCAGTAAGAATACAAAGCAGGGCGTCGTTATCAGTGTAGAGCCCCTGCTGTTGGAGAAGAGCCATATGCTGGCAGGTGTCTCCTCTGTCTTTAACGGTGTATTGGTAAAAGGAAGCTATACGGGGGATGTGATGTTCTACGGTAAGGGCGCCGGCAAATTGCCTACGGCCAGCGCTGTGCTGGGGGACATTATTGAGATCCTTTGCGGCACAGTTCAGAAGGTGCTGCCCGGTTTTGTAGAGAAAGATGCCCAGGTGATCCAGGATACAGAGGGAATGAGCAGATACTTCCTGCGGATTCAGCTGCGCGGGGAGGTTGACGGTACAGAGGTGCGTCATGTGGCTTCCCCCATATTCGGCTCCGAGAGCAAGATCGTACTGCCCTCCAACGAAAATCCGTCCTACATGGCGGTGGTTACGGGGTATCTGTCATCCAAAGCGCTGGAGAGTAAGATCGCGGAGTTTGAAAATACTGTCAGCGTAAAATGTGAGAATATAATAAGAGTAGAAGATTAATCAATCAGTGAGGAATGGTATATAATATGAAGGTTGTTAAATTCGGCGGCAGCTCTCTGGCAGATGCCGCTCAGATAAAGAAGGTTTGTGATATTGTGCTGTCTGACCCTTCCAGAAAAATTATGGTTGTTTCAGCACCCGGTAAAAGGTTTGATAAGGACACGAAGGTCACGGATATGCTCATAGCCCTTGCCTGTAAATGTATAGCAGGGGAAGACTGTAAAGAGGCCTTGGAGGCAGTGGTGGGACGCTATGCCTCTATTGCGGAGGATTTTAACCTGGGGACAGAGATCGTGGACAGGATCCGGGCAGACATTCAGAGCCGAATTGACGGAAGACCTGCCGAGGACGAAAAATTCATGGATCTGATGAAAGCGGCAGGGGAGGACAACTCCGCCAAAATCGTCGCTGCGTATCTGCAGAGTCTCGGGGTGGACGCGAAGTATGTAAATCCCAAGGAGGCCGGGCTGATTCTCAGCGATGAATTCGGAAACGCCAGAGTACTTCCCGAATCCTATGTACATCTGGCAAAGCTGAAGGATACGAAAGAACTGATCGTGTTCCCGGGCTTCTTCGGATATTCCCCCGAGGGAGAGGTCGTGACATTTTCCCGGGGCGGAAGCGATGTGACAGGTTCCGTACTGGCTGCAGGCGTAGGCGCCGAGGTATATGAGAATTTTACCGATGTGGACTATGTGTTTGCTGCCAATCCGAAAATCATCAAAAATCCCCAGCCCATTCCCTTCTTTACATATGAAGAGAT
>CBCSVZ010000328.1:0-1699 GCA_965143695.1 uncultured Oscillospiraceae bacterium | reverse complement strand
TTTTTTGCTGTCTGGCCGGAAGTCTTTTCGAACTTCCCCGTGAAAGCCTTTGTTTTAAGGCGTTTTCTCAACAGCGAGGTTTATAATACCATCGTTTTTTTTGTTTGTCAACAACTTTTTTCAGTTTTTTCCAACTTTTATGAATAAAAGAAAGATCCTCTGTGTAGCCACCGTAAATCAGCTGACACAGAAGATCTTAATTAATCTGCTATTCTTTCCCTCTGCTTATTGCGCTGCGCA
This sequence comes from uncultured Oscillospiraceae bacterium, assembly GCA_965143695.1. GTDB lineage: Bacteria > Bacillota > Clostridia > UBA1212 > SIG427 > CABQMV01. The sequence continues at coordinate 1,459 of CBCSVZ010000328.1, read as the reverse complement.
ATGACAGCAGAGAACCTGTCTGATTCGAGTCGATTAATAAGAAACAACCGTCGTCCCCATCGGGCATGTATTGTTGATGTAACTCAGATCGGCATCCGACAGACGCACACATCCATGTGAATAAGCACCTCTTGTATGACCATCCACACGGCGGTGGAAGGAATTCCCCCACTGCTTCTGCTCGTTCCAAGTAAAATAAATCCGAACGCCGCCATATGCATAATCCTTTCGGCAAAGCCGGAACGTACCTGTCGACGTTTTTCCGTCTTTTCCTATAACACATGGCAACCGCCTTACGAGCTTCCATGAACCCTGCTGTCCTTTAAACACATTCACGGAAAGTGTGTACTGGCTGACCCAGATCAGATATTTGGTCCTGCTGGAATATCCCTTTTCATTGACAAATGCCTCTTTGACATTTGTCGCGTATTCCTGTTTTGTTGCATTTATGCTGTTATAGCGAAGGTCAGAACCTTTTACCCTAACTCTTGTTCCATCCTTCATAATAACGGTAACCACCTTACTGCTTCTCGCAGTTGCCGTTACCTTTGTACCCTTTTTCAGAACCTTCTTTGCTCCGCTGCCTGCCAGCGTGCCTGTTGAATTTCTGCGCAGTGTCGCGTTAAAATAACGCCCATGTACCTGCTTTGCCAGGCCGCTCAGAGACTTCGGTGTTCCGCTTACCTCAGCCACTCCGCCTGTTACCATCTGACCGCTCACCTTCCGAAAGCTCTGTACGCTGAATTTAGCCGCAACGCCTTCTGTCAGATTTGTCACATTGAAGCTTGTTTTCTTCGTCGTCGTGAGCAGCTTATATTTTCCTTCTGTCTCATCATAGCGATATACATAATATCCACTTGCATTTTTCGCCTTATTCCATTTCAGCTTCAGTGCGGTCTCACTGGAACCGGCAATTTTCAGACCGGACGGAGTCGCCGGCTTCTTCACGGAAGTCTGCACCCGGATCGTAGCAGGCTGCACACTCTCCGTCGTGGTATCCTTGCTCTTTACGAATGCACGCACCTGATATGTATATGCCGTATTCGGAACAATTTTCTTCAAAGTATGGTTCGTTTTTTTCGTCGACGCAATCTTTGTCGCCGCTCCGCTTGCCGGATCTACCCGATAAACCTGGTAGCCGGATGCCCCCTTTACCTTGGACCAGGTCAGCTTTACCGATGTCTCGGATACGGCCTTCTGCTTCAGATTCTTCACATCGCCCAAAGTCCCGGCTGCCAGAGCAGACATAGCCGGAAGAATCAGCATCGCAGTCAGCATAAACAGCAGTAGCACCTGCTTTTTCAAATGTTTTTTCATGGCTGTAATCCTTTCTTTTCAGACTTTATTTGTATGATGATACAAGGGTCAAAAGCTCAAAAAGCCGTTCCTGCTTGCATGATAAGGCTTTTGAACTTGGGACCCGCCAAACATGAGAAAGCAGCGATTTACGTAGTAAATC
>CBCSVZ010000327.1:0-1699 GCA_965143695.1 uncultured Oscillospiraceae bacterium | reverse complement strand
GGATTGGCTTCATCAGAAAGGATACGAAGATGAAGACTCCCCACAAGGCCCCGAATAAGCAAGGGGCTGACTCCAAAAATCAATTCTGAGGCAGCCCGCTTCCTGTATTGTCCGCGGTTATTTTGTGAGATTTACGGCTACTTTGTTGATGTCGCCTGCACCCAATGTAATTACAATATCGCCGGCGGCAACATTCTCCCGTATATAGGCTTCGATATCCTCGAAGGAGGGCATATACAGCGCATTGATGCCGGCGTCTTTGAATTTCGCAACCAACAGCTCGGAATTGATATCCCCCGGATCCCGTTCCCGGGCGGCATATATATCCGCTGTGATCACCGTATCACTTCCCTTCAGCGCTTCGCAGAATTGATCGCCGAAGGATTTGGCTCTGGAAAAGGTATGCGGCTGAAAAATGCTCCAGATGCGTCCTTTATTTCCAACCATGGCTCTGGCTGTGTCCAGCACCGCTTTGATTTCCGTTGGGTGGTGCGCATAGTCGTCAATGACCGGAGCTCCGTTTATTTTGCCCTTGCACTCAAAACGCCTGTTTGCGCCCCGGAAGGCCAGTAACCCCTTCTCAATATCTTCACCGGTACAGCCGAATTGTATACAGGCAGCGGCCGCCGCAAGCGCGTTGGAAATATTATGCCTGCCGGGGACCTTTAATTCGATCCGGGCTACCGGTGCGGCGCCTGTGCATATGGTAAAATGAGAGCTTCCATCCGGACCGATCTCAATATCTTTCGCATAGAAATCTGCGTTTGCAGTATTGACGGAATAGGTCAGCACTCTGCAGCCTGCGTTCTCCGCAGCTTTCATAGCCGCAGCATTGTCGCCGCATACGACCAGGAAGCCCTGCGGATCGATCTTGCCTGCGAAAGCAGAGAAGGTATCCAGAATCTCCGGCAGTCCGCCTTTATAAAAATCCAGGTGCTCTGCCTCCACATTCAGTATGATTCCCGCATACGGAGAGAGGTTCAAAAGGTTTTTATGGTATTCGCAGGCCTCTGTTACAAGATAGGGAGAGGTGGAAGCCCGGACGCTGCCGTTTATCAGGGGGAAGAAGCCGCCCAGATGTACGCAGGGGTCTTTCTCTGCGGCCAGTAAAATTGCCGCTGCCATACTTGTCGTAGTGGTCTTTCCGTGGGTTCCGGAGACCGCCAGAGAATAGGCGTGGCTCTTTACAACCGTGCCTAAAAAAACGCCGCGCTCAACGGTGGGAATTCCAAGCGCTCTGGCTTTCAGAAGCTCCGGATTGTCATCTGCGATCGCAAGTGTATATACTACTAAATCACAGTCGGGATCCAGATTGTCTGCAAAATGACCGAGAAAAATCCTGGCCCCAAGCTGTTCCAGTCTGTCTGTGTTGGCGGAACGGCTGCGATCGGAGCCCGATACGGAAATGCCGTGCTTCATAATAATTTCGGCAATGCCGTTCATACTGGAGCCACCGATACCGATCAGGTGGACTTTTTTTAATTTATTTATAAATATATTATCCAAGAAAAACGCCTCTTGTTTTCATTACTTTAAATATTAGGTACTCATTTTACCATGAAATATGCGTAAAATCAATGGCGGGAAAGCTGCCGCACCCTAAGAAAGGGAATGGCTTTTCTGATCAAACCATGGTACAATAATAATGGGTGTTTCAAATGTTTTTTAAGAAGAAAGCGAACAGAGAAAAATGGATCAT
>CBCSVZ010000326.1:0-1719 GCA_965143695.1 uncultured Oscillospiraceae bacterium | reverse complement strand
TTCCAAGCTCTGCACCGTCGGCAGTCGGATCATTACTGAGAAAATCCCCTATGGCGGTGTAGTCCCAGCCGTACCCGGGTTCTATTTCCTCAGAGCCGTACATATATCTTGAATAGGTTGCACGGAGATTTGCCGTTTCAACAGTACCCATAAGGCAGGCATCAAAACCGATGAATTCAAATTTATCGGTCATTTTAGCCGACACCGATGAAAGTGCGGAATCGATCTCAATAAGCGAAAGGCTGTCGTCCTGGGACAGTTCATCAAAGCATACTCCCGAAATACTTCCGCCGCCGTGATTCCAGAAGATAAGCCCCATTTTTGCGGCAGGGCAGTTATTTACACCCCATTTCAGAAAATCCGAAAGTGTATCGGCAGAACCCATTGAAGCGGAAGGCTGTTCGTCAAGTATATACATCTCACCGTCCGAGATCTCATATCTGCATATCCCGTCCGAGCCTACGACCTCGTTCTGCCAGAGAGCAGTTCCTCCTGTCTGAATTACAAACCTGACATTGCTGCTTGTAGAAGCGTCAAGCATTTCCTGTAAATCGTGTGTAGCAAATCCTCCGTCGCTTTCAAGGTCTGTTCCGCAAAGGTAAACGAAAATAGTCCAGGTGCCGTTTTCACCCATAGGCACAGACGCTGCTGTATTTCTTTGGATATTGAGCCTGCCGTTTGGGGCAAGTGATACCGAAACGCCGATGTCCGTTATTCCTGTTTTGTCCTTCTCGTCTGATTTTATCTCCGTTGTTTGTGCAGCGGTTGTGGTTTCGGTGGGAGCATTGCCTCATCCGCAGGCAGTCATTGGGACTGAAAGCATACAAAGTGCAAGAAGTGCTGCAAGTTTCTTTTTCACACATATCTCTCCTGTATCGAATATTTCTGCATATCGCATTAGCCTAATTTTATCATACAGAACTGGGATCTGATTGAAAAAACACATCATCCTGGGGATGATTCGCGCAGAGCAAGGGGCTGGAAGGGGCGAAAAGTTCTGTTTCAAAGAACATCGTCAGATGATTTCCAGCGCTCGGGCCTTTCGCAGGGCATCCAGCTTTCCCTTTGCGCCCAGCTTGCGGTAGCTTTCCACGGTGTGGTATTTCACGGTGGACTCCGAAAGGAAGAGAGCCTCGGAGATCTGCTTCATGGTCATGCCATCGTCCAGCAGCTTCAGGATCTGCACTGCATGCTCACTGAAATCGCTTTTGGAAATCAGCGATGCGGTCAGGTATTCGGGATAGAGCTTTTCCATCCGTTCCGCCTCGGTGTAGATCTGCCGGAACCACTCCTTTTTTGGCCGTTCCGCGTCGGACATGCGGGCCTTTACATCCTTCAGAAGGGGCATCACCGCCTTGCCCTCCAGAGAGATGATTCGCACAAAGCGGAATTCATAGGCCATATTCAGCGTTTTCAGGAACAGCTCCTCCCAGGGATGATCCATCAGTCTGTACAGCACCGCATTCAACAGACTGGTTTCCATAATCAGATAGGGGCGGCGGTACTGCTCCGCATAAAACAGCAGCTGCTCAGCCAGGGACAGTGCGCTGGAATAGTCCCCCCTGCGCAGATAGCAGCGCAGCTTGGTCATGTACAGGTAGCGGTTTGCCGTATAAAACTCCTGGATTTCGTCCGGGGCCTGCTTCATCCATTTTTCAACGGCCGCCGCATCGTTTTCGTACAAGCTGATTCGACAGCCCAGGGCATCCATGTTTTCCA
>CBCSVZ010000325.1:0-1728 GCA_965143695.1 uncultured Oscillospiraceae bacterium | reverse complement strand
CAAATTTATGATTATGTTTACAGACGGAAGAACAACAGCAGGAGGCGATGCTGCGCCTGTAGCTGCCGCTGCCAAGGCTGCGGGCGTTCTGATCTACTGTATCGGTCTTGACGGCAGGGGAGGTCTGGATACAGATGCTTTGAATGAATGGGCTTCTGACCCGGATTCTGCCTATGTAGCGATTACACCGGATGAGAGCGAGTTGGAGGATTTATTTGAAAATCTGGCAAGAAATATTGTGAAACCCGGTGCTACAAATATTGTTATAGACGAAAAGGTATTGCCATGCTTTAAGATCGTCTCCCTCTTACCCCCAACGGCAGGAGTGGCAAGTCTGATCGATGCTACCTCCCTTCAGTGGAAAATAGACAAATTAGGCGTTGATAAAAGTGAGGGGGCCGTGCTGGAATTTGAGGTGAAGCATGTGGGACCGTGCAGCGGAACCATGGAGGTCAACGAAAGTCTGACCTATCATGACGATGAGGGAAACTCAGTAGAAATCCCCAATCCGGAAATGACGGTAGAATGCGGGGTTGTGGTATTGCCGGAGGAATGTCCTGAGCCTGTAGCGCTCTCCATAGACGGATGCGAGGATACCGTTGAATTTGACGCCGGTGCCCTTGACATGGAATCTCTGGGAAGGATCCTTCAGGTCAGTGTCACACTGAAGAAAATCTGCCCTCACAGGAAAGTGGCGCTGGCCGTCCTTTTAAGTGAACTGGATCAATACGGGCATGAGCACAGCCGTGGAATGAAGACTATGACGGTTCCGGCGCATACGCAGTCCGGCTGCCGCGATATAACGGTAAAATGCATTAAGTTTGTTTTACCGGAATGTTTTGATTCTTCCTGTAAGGAACATTCTATTTGTGAAAAACGGAAATTCAAGGTGCGAATGATCGCGCACTATATCGATAACGATTTTGAGTGCTGTAAGCAGGTAAAATAATTTCTTTTGCAAAGATTGTTTTGTCACTCCGCAGAAAGGATCCGTCAGAGATGTTTTTTCGCGGAGTGGCTTTCATTTTCCCATTGCGCATTTTTCATCTGAATGGTAAACTAATACAGTATGATATATCAATTGGAGATGTGTTGAGCAATGAATGAAAAATATGAGAAAGCGAAGAAATTGACAGAAGAATTCGGCCAGGAGCATTTACTGGCATTTTACGGTGAGCTGACGGAAAAAGAGCAGGAGAACCTGTTGGATCAGATCCTGTCCATCAATTTTTCCCTTGTGAGAAGCCTGTATGAGCATGCAAAGGCGGAGGAGGCAGGACAGACGGCGATGCAGGGAGACATTACACCCATTGGCTGTACCGAAAAGTCCTCTATCCCTCAGGCGCTGCTGAAGCAATACGGGGAGGCGGGCAGACAGGCTATCCGTGAGGGGAAGTTTGCTGCTGTAACTATGGCAGGCGGACAGGGTACCAGACTGGGACACAACGGTCCTAAGGGCACCTATGATATCGGGCTTCCCAGCCATATGTCGCTTTTTGAAATACAGTGTATGAGACTGAAGAAGAAGCAGGAGGAGCTGGGGGTCAGTATTCCCTGGTATATCATGACCAGCAGGGAAAATGACGGTGCTACAAGAGCGTTCTTTGAAGAACACGATTATTTCGGATATGACAGGAACAGCGTCATGTTCTTTGTACAGTGCATGCTGCCCATGATCCATAAGGACGGACGTATTGTGCTTTGTGAAAAAGGAAAAATCAAAGAGGG
>CBCSVZ010000324.1:0-1739 GCA_965143695.1 uncultured Oscillospiraceae bacterium | reverse complement strand
AATTCTTCGCAGGTTATCTTTGCGGTATTGACACGCAGCCCGTAGGTGCGTGGCGCGTCATAGCTTTTTATAAAATCTTCGTATTCGTCACCCAGCATATTTTGCATACGTTCCAGAAATGCAGGGGAAAGAAGGTCGGTAATGTTATAGTCAGACATGTAATTCTCCTCGTTCAGTAAAATATCCTGAGGATTCGGCCACAGGATCTAAATATAATGAAATTATAAAATAGTTGAGGAAAATAGAAAATACTATTGACAAAACTATATTATATGACATATAGTATTGCTAACAAAATAATATTATATTAATTTACAATATCACAGGAAATATAAAAAGGAAGTGAGAGCATGGTATTTAACACAGGTGCGGCACTTCTGGATGCGATCGTTTTAGCTGTAGTATCGAAGGAGAAAGACGGAACCTACGGTTACAAGATCACCCAGGATGTACGGAGTGTGCTGGATGTATCCGAATCAACGCTGTATCCGGTGCTGAGGAGACTGCAGAAGGATGAATGCCTGGAGACATATGATCAGGCTTATGCAGGCAGGAACCGCAGATATTATAAGATCACAGAGAAAGGCATGGCACAGCTGAATCTCTACAGAGTCGAATGGAAAGCCTATTCGACAAAGATTTCGAAGCTGTTTGAGGGAGGCATAGAATTATGAACAGAGCGCAGTTTATGGAACAGTTAAAGAAACTGCTTTCTGATATCTCAGAGGAGGAAAGACAGGAGGCTCTTGATTATTATGAGAGTTATTTTGATGATGCCGGAGAAGATCAGGAAGCAGAGGTGATCCGGGAGCTTGGAAGCCCGGGTAAAGTTGCGGCAATTATCAAAGAAGACTTAAAGAACAGTTCGCAGAATTACGGAGAATTTACAGAAAGCGGATATCAGGATGAGCGTGTAGATGATGAACGGCAGATGCCACAGAGTCGTGCAGAGAAAGGCTATCATGCAGAGCGCAGGGGCGGTAAGGCAGGTGTGATACTTGTACTGATCCTTCTGGTATTTATTTCACCATTGATCAAGGGTGTAGCCGGTGGGATCATCGGATTTATTGTGGCACTGATCTTACTTCCGCTTATCCTTGTACTTGGCGCAGGGGCAGTTGTTATCGCACTCTTTGCAATCGCAGTGATTGCAATTGGCGCCGGTATTGGAGCATGTGTGACAGCGGCACCGGCATTTGGTGCTCTTGGAATCGGCATTGGCCTGATTTTGCTTTCTCTTGGCCTGGTTGGACTTGTATTTTTTGTATGGGCGTCGAGCCGTGCACTTCCGGCAATTCTTCGCAGGTTCACGGATTTTTGCGGCAATATATTAAACAGGGGCAAAAAGGGAGGTGACCGGGCATGAGAAAATTTTCAAAAGTGGTACTGGTCATAGCGGCGGCAGCAGGTGTAGTGGGAATCGGTCTGACGATAGGCGGTGCTTCGATGGGAGCAACGATCGCGGGACTGAATTTATCCAAGGGCGGATTCGGCAGTGCTGTCCGGCAGACTGTAAAATATGTAAGTGTTGGAGATGAAGATGACTGGAATCAGGACTGGGATGAGATTGATGAATCGGACAGTAAAGAGGCAGCCGGAACAAACGGAGAAATCTATCTGGTAGATGGAGTATCAAAACTCGATCTTTCTATCAGAACAGGAGAACTTTATCTTAAAGAATACAATGGAAATGAGATAAAAGTTGAAGTTTCAGGGAAACATAGAGAGAAAGTACGTGT
>CBCSVZ010000323.1:0-1743 GCA_965143695.1 uncultured Oscillospiraceae bacterium | reverse complement strand
CAAAAAATTTATTATCCTCTTTTTCATATTTAAAATCAAGCATGACCTTCTGCCCGTACTTGATCTCCTGCTCATATTTGATGTCTATCTCTGCCGTCCTGTGACTGTAAAAATGCTCCAAAGGAAACAGATCCATGATCCACTCAATATATCTGGCATTGTTCACATGGCCGTTATAGTCCATATCGCTGTATACAGGAAGTCTTTCAACGGTTATATCCGGAGTAAAATCAAATTCTCCCCTGCTCAGTGTAAAGGGGACCGGAATGTCGCCTGTATCCGGCATGGCAATATCAAACTCGGAAGGTTTCATCAGGGAGCGGGTGGTTCGGTTCATCAGCACCCATTGAGACACCGCCTCCCCGACGGTCTGCGTTTGATCCTCGGTCTTAAACCGGAAATATCTTGTCCAGATCATTCTGGGTCTGGCATCGGGCCAGGTGCTGATTCTGACAACATCACTGCTTCCGGGATAGAGATACATTTTTAACTTCATTCTGGTGATCACAAAACAGGCATTGTAATTGTCCCTTAAACTGATCCAGTCACAGTGATAGGCCTTGCAATCCCAGTTTGCAATTTCCTGGGTGTTGCTGAATACAGAGGAAAGCTTCCACCTGTCAGCACAGTCCACATCGTGGGCGAGCAAGGTCATCCGGCCGGTATACATCCCCTTTATATCAGAAATATTTGTATCAAACACAATGAATAACCTCCCTATTGAAAACAGGTATTTTACATATTGTACCACAAACCAAAAACATTTTACACTTTTTTATGTTATACTGTTATAGAAATACCCTAAGGAGGCTTTCGGTTTGAAAAAAAGATTTATATATATACTATTGATACTTCTGGCGCTTGCCCTTTTACCCGGATGTCAGAATGTCCCGGAGAAGAAGGACGGCAGGCTGGAGATCATAGCCACAAACTTTCCCGGCTATGACTTCGCCAGACAGATCTGTGCAGACAACGCCGACATCACCATGCTGCTCCCCCCCGGAAGTGAAAGCCACTTCTACGAGCCCACACCTCAGGACATTATCAAAATACAAAGCTGCGACCTTTTCATCTATGTAGGAGGCGAAAGCGACTCCTGGGTGGAGGAAATACTGGCCTCCTCGGAAACCCCTGTGCCCACGGTGAAAATGATAGACTGCGTAGAAGCGGTGTACGAAGAAGAAATTGAGGGTGCAACGGAGGAACACGAGGATCACGCGGAAGCGGATTACCAATACGACGAGCATGTATGGACCTCTCCCTTAAACGCAATAAAAATTTCCGAAACCGTAAAGGAGGCTGTGATCAAAGCCGACAGTGACGGTGCAGCTGAATATGAGGCCAATTATAAAAATTACGCCGCAAAGCTGGAGGCGCTGGATAAAAGCTTCGCCGACTTCTGGGACAGTTCCGAAAAAAAAGTAATGGTATTCGGAGACCGATTCCCTCTGCGGTATTACGCGGACAGGTACGGAATCAAGTACTACGCCGCTTTCCCGGGCTGCGCCTCACAGACAGAGCCCAGCGCCGCTACAATGGTATTTTTAAAAGAAAAAATGCAGGAGCTTGACATCGGGACTGTATTCTATATTGAATTTTCCAATCACAGTATTGCGGACGCTCTGGCCGAGGCCACCGGGGCGAAGACAGCACAGTTCAACACCTGTCACAATGTGTCCAAAGAACAGTTCGAGAACGGTATTACTTATATTGATTTAATGGAAGAAAATCTGGAGACGCTGC
>CBCSVZ010000322.1:0-1748 GCA_965143695.1 uncultured Oscillospiraceae bacterium | reverse complement strand
GGAGAAATACCTGGAGTCCTTCTGGGAGGAGAGTGGCACAGGGCGCAGGCGGAAATACTATCGGATAACCGATAGAGGCAGGAAGGAGCTGAGCCGTAAGAAGGAAGAATGGAAGACGTTTGCCGGAGCAGTAAGCAAAGTCCTACACGGGGGTGCCATATATGGATGAGCACATTGTGCGCTATCTGGAGGAAGCTTGCTGCCATATCCGCGATAAGCAAGAAAGGGAACAAATCAGAGAAGAATTACTTTCTCATATAGAAGAAGCAGCGATCGAATTGACAGATAATGGCGTTCCCAGGGAGGAAGCCTATAGAAGAGTTGTTCATAATATGGGAGCTGCTGAGGAAACAGGGTGCAAACTGGGAGAGGTCCATTCCCGGTTCCCGGCACAGGACTTTCGGCAGGCCATGACCAGGCTGTGCTGGGGTCTAGGGCTGTGCTTTTTCCGAATTGATATTGGGATTTTTGCCTATATTACGGATTTTCTGGGGGCGGGTCTTGTTCTGTCAGCCCTTGTTTGTATGGTAAAATGCAACAAGCCTCTGAAAATAGCATGTATTCTGTATTTTATTAATTTCTGTTTTTCCAACATATTGATTACTGCTGCCGCCATATTGCCTCCTACGGAATTGCCGACCGATTTTTCGACTATCAGAGGGCTCCTGTCGCTTGGAATCCAGTTTCTGTTTATGTGTTTTCTGATCCAGGGCCTCTCAAGATTGACACAGGGGGAAATGGCTTATCGGGTTAAACTTTGCATGCTGCAGTATATAGGTGTTCTTCTACTGGCTTTTTTGTGTATGGTAAATAAACTGCCGGCCATTATCGGTGTGGTTATAGCAGGAATCCTATATCTCTATATTTTGGTGAAATTGTATCGTCTTCGCACTTATTTGTGGGAACATGAAGAGGCCTGCAATATTGGTAAAATGTCCGGCCCGGCCGGGTGGGCCCTTTCCACGGTCCTTATTTTTGTTCTGATTTTCCCGGCTTTGCTGTCAATTACTGTTGCCTTTATACCGCCAGTCCATCACAAAACGGATGCTCCAAACGGAATTATGACAGGTAAAATACAAGAGGCTATGCTTTCCTGCGGATTCCCTGAAAATGTTCTGGCAAATTTACCGGAGGAGGAAATAAGGCAATATGAGGGAATTCAAAATGTTAATACAGTCCGCCGGGAGCTTAATAATGCCAGACTGGATGTTACTTTTGTTGCAGCCTATTTTCAGGAGAAGAACTGCCGCCTGCTAGTCATGGTACAATCGAGGGAGGCTTTAAAGCTGCCAAGGACAGAAAGAATGGGGATTATGTTTTCCGAAGTAAACAATCATTCTAATCGGGAACTGAATAAATCTATGTGGCAGTATTTCTATAAGGAAGATACCGCCTATCAGGCAGAGCCCTCTTGGCACGGATATTCCTCGGATGATATACAGTCCGGTCTTGATACGTTTGCTTTATGGAATAACTTGTTGATCAATAACAAGATAGAATATGTAGAGTTTAAACTGATGCCCAACAGCACCAAACAGTATTTTTATTATGCCGTTAATACAGCGTATACAGAAAACGCTGTTATGTATATTGATTTTTACCACCAGACCGGTTTGCTGCGGATCCCCTTTGCCATTCCCGATACCACCTGGTCATTTGCCCAGTGGAACAAAGACAGTACACTTTTTGAAATAAGCCCGTAGACCTTTCATCGCAGAACAACGACTAAAAAGCAGCGGACAGGGGTC
>CBCSVZ010000321.1:0-1752 GCA_965143695.1 uncultured Oscillospiraceae bacterium | reverse complement strand
CTCACGGGCGGATGGGGACGGTGGTTCTCAGCGCTTATCCGGCCCAGACCGGTCTTTCACAGAAAGAAGTGCAGGGCATGCCATGAATGTGAGAAATGCTGTCCCGCCAAGGTCATCACAGTGACCAAGGAGAAAGGCGCACAGGTCAATTTGGACGGATGTATCCGATGCTACTGCTGTCAGGAACTGTGTCCGTTTAAGGCGGTTACCATAAAGAAGCCGATCATTAACCGGCTGCTGATAAGGGGACATGGCAAAACCTGAAATAAGGAGAGGATAAGCGTATGAATATCGTTTTAGTTGAGCCGGAAATTCCCCAGAATACGGGTAATATCGTGCGGACCTGTGCAGGCTGCAATGCCAGACTGCATTTGGTAAGGCCTCTGGGCTTTTCTGTTGAAGATAAATATTTAAAGAGAGCCGGTCTGGATTACTGGCATTTTGTGGATATCAGCTACTATGACAGCTTTGACGAGGTGGTAGAGCGGGCAGTTGCCGAGAATCAGGGGCAGAAGCCCAATTTCTACTTCGGAACCACCAAGGGCCGCAGGCGTTACAGTGATGTTACTTACACGGACAGGGACTATCTGGTGTTCGGGAAAGAGACCAAGGGACTTCCGGAGAAGCTGTTGGCCGACAACTACGATCATTGTATCCGGATTCCCATGAGAGAGGAGTTCCGTTCTCTGAACCTGGCCAATTCTGTGGCGATCGTTCTTTTTGAAGCTATGCGTCAGTTGGATTTTCCCAATATGGAAACCAAAGGGGCGCTGCGTGAATATGATTCAGATATATTGGAGGAGAAATGCAAATGAAAGTTCATTTTACCGGAGACTGCAAAGCAGTGGAGAAGGGAATCGAAATTTTAAAAAGGAGGCTGGATTTTCTGCCTGTCAGCGGAGAGACGGCCGATCTGAGCATAGAGGTCGCTCCCGGAGGCGCGCATGCGCTTACCTATTCCCTGACGGGGAAGGCAGGTAAAATATCCTATCAGCAGCCCTGTAACTTCTACCGTGCCCTGGCCCTTATCTTAGCCGCTTATAGAAGAGGCGAGCAGGTGGACCGATACGAGGACAGCAATTTTACCATGGACGGGATCATGATCGACTGCTCCAGAAATGCGGTGCCTACAGTGGCCGGCGCCAAGGAAATGCTGGAGGTACTGGCCTGTATGGGTCTGGACATGATGATGCTGTACACAGAGGATACCTACGAGATTCCCGGCCTGCCGTACTTTGGCTATATGAGAGGCCGCCTTTCTCAGGAGGAACTCAGAGAAATAGACCGCTACGCCCTGAATCTGGGCATTGAACTGATTCCCTGTATACAGACTGCCGCGCACCTGGCCCATGCACTGAAGTGGCCCTGGGCCGGACCGATCTATGATTGCGCGGATGCGCTGCTGGTAGGGGAGGAGAAGACCTATGAATTTATTGAGCAGGCTATCAAGAGCTGCGCAGAAACCTTCACTACAAAGCGCATTCATATCGGCTATGATGAGGCCGTATGGGTAGGCCGGGGAAAATATCTGGATCAGCACGCCTATGTCCCCAACACAGTTTTACTGAAACAGCATCTGGACAGAGTGAAGAAGATCCTGGAAAAGTACGGCCGCGTTCCTATGATGTGGGGAGATATGTACTGCCATATGTATCAAAATGAGGGCGTCCGGGAAGAAGACGGTATGGGGATCGTGTACTGGAGCTATTATGAGCATGATAAAGAGACCTATTGCCGCACCATAGACGCGTA
>CBCSVZ010000320.1:0-1781 GCA_965143695.1 uncultured Oscillospiraceae bacterium | reverse complement strand
TTGCTATGGTCTTTACCGGAAAGCGTCACTTTAAACATTAAGACAGATGGTTAAGAGAGAAAGGAAATAGGTAATGAAGGTTTTAGTTGTAGGCGGCGGAGGCCGTGAGCATGCAATTATATGGAAACTGGCACAGAGTCCGAAGGTGACAGCGCTTTTTTGCGCTCCCGGCCATGCGGGAATCGCCAAACTGGCTACCTGTGTTCCTATCAAGGCAATGGATAAAGAAGGCATCTTCGACTTTGCCGTTGCTAATAAAATCGATATGGTGATGGTGGCGCCGGACGACCCGCTCAGCATCGGAATGGTGGATTTTCTGGAGGCGGGAGGCATCAGAGCCTTCGGCCCCTGTCAGGCGGCTGCTCAGATTGAGGCAAGCAAGGTCTTTTCCAAAGGCCTGATGAAGAAATACGGGATCCCCACGGCAGCCTATGAGACTTTTACCGAAAGCGGGAAAGCCATAGAATACCTGAGACGGCCGGAGCAAACCTACCCGGCGGTGATCAAAGCCGACGGGCTGGCTCTTGGAAAAGGTGTCATTATCGCAAAGGACTTTGATGAGGCCTGTCAGGCGGTCACGGAGATGATCGACGGCGGGAGATTCGGCAAGTCCGGGGCACAGGTCGTTATTGAAGAGTTTATGACAGGCCCTGAGGTTACGGTGCTGGCCTTTACAGACGGAAAAACCATCTGCCCTATGGTTTCCTCTCAAGACCACAAACGGGCTTATGATAACGATGAGGGCCCCAATACCGGCGGCATGGGCGCTTTCTCCCCCAGCAGAAATTATACGGCGGATATTGCAGAGGTCTGTATGAATACCGTATTCAGGCCTACGGTTGAAGCATTAAAAGCAGAGGGGATTACCTACAAAGGAGTGCTTTACTTTGGTTTGATGCTGACTCCTGACGGCCCAAAGGTGGTAGAATACAATTCCCGCTTCGGAGATCCGGAGACCCAGTGCATTTTACCCAGATTGAAGACAGATCTTTACGATATCTTTGACAAGATTATCGATGAAAAGCTGGATGAGCTGGATATACAATGGGACGACAGAGTCTGTTGCTGTGTGGTAGCGGCTTCCGGCGGATATCCTGTAAGCTATCAGTCCGGCTATGAAATTTCAGGAATTGAAGAAGCGGAGGCTTCCGGCGCAATTGTATTTCATGCGGGAACGAAGCTGAATGAAGCAGGCAAATATGTCAATGCGGGCGGACGTGTTCTGGGGATCACCGCTCTTGGGGAAAATCTGGATGCGGCCATTGAAAAGGCCTATGCGGCCATTCAAAAAATATCCTGGACGGATATGCACTATCGAAAGGATATCGGCAGAAAGTAAAAAACATATTGACTTTTTGTAAAATAGGGTATATATTTTTGTCCGTTAAAATATCTTAAGGAGGTATATCGCAATGAAATTTGTTAAGAAAGCATTATTGGTTGCTGTTGCAGCAGTTATGATGGTAATGTCCTTTGCTGCATGCGGCGATAATAACCAGAAAAATGACGGAAACGGTTCCGACAAGGTTCTTAAGATCGGCGGTATCGGACCGGTAACAGGCGCTGCCGCACAGTACGGCGAGGCTGTTAAGAACGGTGCAGAGCTGGCCGTTAAAGAAATCAACGAAGCAGGCGGCGTAAAGGGCTATCAGCTTGAATTCAAATGGGAAGACGATGAAAGCGATGCAGAGAAGGCCATTAACGCCTATAATACATTGAAGGACTGGGGAATGCAGGTATTGCTCGGTACGGTAACCAGCACACCCTGTGAGGCAGTTGTA
>CBCSVZ010000319.1:0-1796 GCA_965143695.1 uncultured Oscillospiraceae bacterium | reverse complement strand
TCATATAGGTGGATTTACCGGCCATATTCGGACCTGTAATAACCAGCAGACTGTTGTCCCCTGTATCCAAAAGCACATCGTTGGCCACATACGCCCCGGCGTCCACCATTTTCTCTACAACAGGATGACGGCCGTCTTTGATAAGGATCTCTGTTCCCCCGTCGATCTCAGGACAGCAGTAGTTCTCCCGGTCCGCCACCTCCGCAAAGGAAGCAAGCACATCAATTGAAGAAAGCATCAACGCGGTCTGTTTCAGTCTGGTAACCTGAGAAGCTACCGTCTCCCGGAGCTTTACAAAAAGCTCGTATTCTAATTTTACCAGACGGTCCTCCGAGCCCAGTATGGAATCCTCCATGCTCTTCAGTTCCTCTGTAATGTACCGCTCATTATTGGTAAGGGTCTGCTTTCTGATATACCGTTCGGGCACCAAACCCAAATTGGACTTGGAAACCTCTATGTAGTAGCCGAATACTTTGTTATATCCGATCTTAAGATTTTTGATTCCGGTAAGCTCCCGTTCCTTCTGTTCCAGCTCTGTAAGCCAGTCCTTGCCGTTCTGTGCCACATAGCGGCACTTGTCGACCTCCTCGTTAAAGCCTGCCTTGATGATGCCGCCTCCGGTAATCAAAATCGGCGGGTCGTCATCAATAGCCTCTGTAATCAGCTGACAAATTTCCGCAAGCTCGTCCAGGCCCTCATATATTTTACCGGAAAGAGAGGATTCACAGCCTGAAAGCAAGCTCTTTATGTAAGGGATCTGGCTCAGAGACTGACGCAGGGAAACCATATCCCTGGCATTCATGGAACCCAATACCGCTTTGGCGGTCAGCCTTTCAATATCGTATACGCCGCTCAGGAGCTCCCGCAGCTCGCTTCTCAGCATAAACTTCTCCTTGAGCTCGGCAACAGCCCCGTGACGCTCCCGGATGGCCTCTACATCAATCAGAGGCTGCTCTATCCATTTCCGCAGAAGCCTTCCGCCCATGGAGGTCTGCGTACGGTCTAAGACCCAAAGCAAAGAACCCTTCCGGGCCTTCTCCCGTAAGGTCTCCGTAATCTCCAGATTCCTTCTGGAAGCAGCGTCGATGGCCATAAATTCCTCTGCCTTGTAAAAATCAATTTTTAATATATGGTCCAGAGAGGTCTTCTGTGTCTCCATCATATACGCCAGCAAGGCGCCGGCCGCATTGACAGAAATGTCATATTCGGAAATCTTACGGCCCTTTTCCATGTGCGGCGCTACAAGCTCCTTTGCACGGGGATACGCAAAGGTCTCCCCATCAGAAAAGCCTACATAGGCCCCGGTGATTGCCGTAAGGCGCTTCGCCAGCTCCTCTTTATTTTCTGCATCGGAATTAATGATAATCTCGGAAGGACTGAATTTTGCAGTCTCATCCAGCAGATGATTGAGCGTGTTTCCCATGGTAAGAGAGGTACAGTGCAGCTCTCCGGTAGAAATATCGGCTGCCGCAACTCCGTACAGTCCTCTTGTACAGTAGACGGACATAATAAAGTTGTTGACATTTTTGCTGAGCATTTGCTCATCCGTAACGGTACCGGGAGTATAGATCTTTATAATATCCCTTTTTACAATACCGACGGCAGTGGCCGGATCCTCCAGCTGCTCACATACAGCAACCTTGTACCCTCGGGAAATGAGCCTGCTGATATAGGACAGGGCCGCATGATACGGGATTCCGCACATGGGAGCTCTCTTGTCCAGGCCGCAGTCCCGGCCCGTCAGTACCAGCTCCAGCTCTCTGGCCGCAATTTCCGCATCCTCAAAAAACATTTCA
>CBCSVZ010000318.1:0-1801 GCA_965143695.1 uncultured Oscillospiraceae bacterium | reverse complement strand
GAAATTCTGTTCACTGTCCAGCACCTCCAGCAAAGCCGCCGCAGGATCTCCGTGGATATCCTTTCCCAGCTTGTCGATTTCGTCCAGAAGAATCAGAGGATTACAGGTGCCGACCTGCTTGATGGCCGTCATGATCCTGCCCGGCATGGCGCCTATATAGGTCTTCCTGTGTCCGCGTATGTCGGCCTCATCATGGACTCCGCCCAGAGACAGCCGCACATATTTTTTGTTCATAGCCTCTGCAATGCTTCTGGCCACAGAAGTTTTACCCACTCCCGGAGGCCCGTAAAGGCAGATAATCGGGTCTTTCCCGTCTGTACGCCTGCTTCTGACTGCCAGATACTCCAGAATTCTCTGTTTCACCCCATCCATGCCGTAATGGTCCCGGTCCAGAATGCAGCGCGCTCCGGAAATATCATCCGCTTCCTGAGTGGTAACGCCCCAGGGCAGTTCAAACACAAAATCCAGATAACTTCTCAGAACCTGGCTGTCGGGCTGCATGGGATTCATGCGCTCCAGCCGGGAAATGTCCTTCTCCAGTTTTTTTCTGTTCTCCTGGGTAAAATTCCCCTCTTCCAGTTTGCGCCTGTACTCCTCGAGCTCCTCCGTATCGCTGTCGCCCAGTTCCTCCTTCAGAAGCCGGATCTCCTCTCTGATGTAGGCCTCCTTCTGCTGCTGGTTAAAATTCTCCTGCACATTCATGTTGACTTTGTTAATGGTCTTCATAAGGTCCAGCTGATACCTGCCGTATTCCAGCATCATCGTAAGTCTTGTCTTCAGGTCGGATTCCTCTAACAGCTCCTGCTTTTTCGGGAAAGGCATATCGACCGTATTGGCCGCTCCGAAGGAAAAGGCGTCCCCGTCAAATATCATAGACAGCCTGCGGGCTGCTCCGTCGGGGCCGTGGAAGGCCGTTCTGTATTCTTCCAGCTGGTCCAGTATCATTTGCTTCTGTGCATGATACTCCATGGTATCCGCATAGTTTTTCCCTTTGGTAGGAAGTTTTTTTATTCTAACGGTAAAATGCGGGTTTGTGTAGGTGGCGCTCTGAACGGTTCCCCTGTACAGTCCCTGTACAATAATCCTGTGCCTGCCGTTTGGAAAGGAAATACACTCCTTCAGACGGCATACCGTGCCTATTTCATACAGGTCGGAAAGTTCCGGCTCCTCCTGTTCGGGACATTTCTGCGCGGCCAGAAACAGCATACAGTCCCCCTCCGCAGCGGCACCGATCGCACTTACAGATGCCGGTCTGGCTACATCCACAGCCATTTCCGTGTCGGGATATACGCAAAGACCTTTCAGCATCATCAGCGGCATTGCTGTAAGCTTGCCGGTTGTTTTCTTTATCTTAATCTGTTTCTCTTCCATGTAAAATTCATATCCTTTAAAATATTAAAAACGGTACTCAGGAAAGTATAGCAAGGAAAAGCAATTTTGACAACCGAAAAAAGAAAGAGCCGTCTCAACAGAAATTGAAACAGCTCTTGAAAAGCAAGTATTTTACCCGGCTAAAATCAATACGCAATACCCTGAGCGTACATGCTTCTTGCAACCTTCTCAAAGCCCGCAATGTTGGCACCCACAACCAGGTTGCCTTCATAACCGTACTCAGCAGCTGCAGCGCTTGCATTCTTATAGATATTCTCCATGATATCCTTCAGCTTGGCATCAACTTCCTCAAATGTCCAGGAATAGCGCATGCTGTTCTGGCACATCTCCAGAGCGGAGGTAGCAACGCCTCCGGCATTTGCAGCCTTAGCAGGTCCGAAGAGAACACCTGCATTCAGGAAAGCATTGA
>CBCSVZ010000317.1:0-1802 GCA_965143695.1 uncultured Oscillospiraceae bacterium | reverse complement strand
CAGAGGTTCCTTCTGTGAAGAAAAAACGACAAATTCGCCGGATGTTTTCACAGAAGTGGCTTGCAGCCCTCGGTTCTGTGAAGAAAACTACCCGGAAACAAAAGAATCGCTTCACAGAAGTCGCTTATATGCGGGTGTTCTGTGAAGCGTTAAACGTTTCCGTCAGGCAGTTGTTTCACAGAAGCGGTCTCTTTAGAGGCCTTCTGTGAAGTCCTTCTGTTCCTGCTGTGCTTTTTACAGCTCTTCCACCATTTTATCCATATCGTACATTCCGGCAGGCTTGTCCGCAATATATAAGGCGGCCCGGACAGCTCCTTCCGCAAAAATTCCTCTGGACAGAGCACGGTGATTGATTTCCAGAATTTCATTGTTGCCGGCAAAGATCACATCGTGGTCTCCCACTATGTTGCCGCCTCTTACGGCACTGATGCCGATTTCGTGCTTGCTGCGTTTGGCAGACCGGGAATGGCGGTCATATATGTATTCATACTTGTTATTGTCCGCTTCGTTAATGGCGTCGGCAATGGCAAGCGCTGTGCCGCTGGGAGCGTCCAGCTTCTGATTATGATGCCTTTCTACAATTTCAATGTCGAAATCCTCTCCCAGAAACACGGCGGCTTTCTTGACCAGATTTTTCAGCAGGCAGATTCCCACGGACATATTGGCGCTTCTGAATACTGCTATATGCTTCGAGAGCTCACGGATGCTGTCCAGATCGGAAGCAGAGAAACCCGTAGTGGCGATCACTGCGGGAATCCTGTTCTGCTTTGCATATGCGGCCAGCGCAGGCAGTGCGCTGAAATGCGAAAAGTCTATGATTACATCAGGCTTTTTATCGGCGGGTATCGCTTCGAAAGAAGTATATACGGGAAAATCTGCATCCTCCCGGGAGGTCACATCCACGCCGCAGAGAATACAGCAGTCTTCTTTGGAAGCAACCAGCTCTGCGATGGTGCGGCCCATACGGCCGTTACAGCCGTGAAGGAGTATCTTGGTCATAGCTTTAAACTTCCTTTCGTAAGGCCGTGGGCAGCCATAGCCTTCTCCAGCCTTTCTCTGTTGGCCGGGGACATGGCAGCAAGAGGCGCTCTCCTGCGGCTGAAGTTCTCCTCCATTCCCAGAATGTCAAAGGCTTCTTTGATAGGGATCGGGTTTACTTCACAGAACAGCGCGCCTACCAGATCCAGAATTTCAAGCTGCATTTCCCATGCCTTTTTCTGGTCGCCTCTCAGGAAAGAGGTTACCATTTCATGCATGTGTTCCGGTAAAATATTTGCGACTACCGAAATAACGCCTAATCCTCCTGCGCCCAGCAGCATGGTTACCAATCCGTCTTCACCGGAGTAAAGGTTCAGTTCATCTCCGCAGTGTCTTCTGATCTCAGGCACCTGAAGCAGATTGCACTCCTTTACCGCATTGATATTGGGACTTTTACAGAGCTTTTCATAGGTTTCGGGGGCAATATTAAGACCTGTTCTTCCCGGCACATTGTATAAGACCAGAGGCAGAGAAGTGTTCTCTGCGATCGTCTTAAAATGCTCGTATAAGCCGGCCTGATTTGTCTTGTTATAGTAGGGTGTTACAGTAAGTGCGGCATCAGCGCCTGCGCGTTCGGCCTCCTGCGTAAGGTATACGGAATGTCTGGTGTCATTGACTCCGGTACCTGCGATTACCGGAATGCGGCCCTTTACCGTATCCACAACACATTTAATGGTTTCCAGGTGCTCCTCATTGGTCATAGTAGCGGATTCACCGGTGGTACCGCAGACGATAATGGCATCTGTACCGTGGGCGACCTGATA
>CBCSVZ010000316.1:0-1819 GCA_965143695.1 uncultured Oscillospiraceae bacterium | reverse complement strand
ACCCCGCCCAGTACAGCGCCCCCGGATGGTCCTATGATGATCGCTCCCACAATAACGGGGATCACCAGCGTCGTAATGGATACAGGTGGGATCATGAGGAAACTGAGGCCCGTAAAATATAATACCAGCATAATTGCAATCAACATTGCCAATTGAACCAATTTTAACACTTTCTGATTTCTCATTTTATATTACCGTCTCTTTCTTATTCGTATTTTTCCCGTATATGATGCGCAGTCCTTCCAATAACAAATTGGCATTATAAATAATTTCATGTTTTGTATGCCGGCATATTTCCTCGGCCAGTCCGCCGGTTGCCACTACCGTGCATTTTTTGCCTAGCTCTTCTTCAAAACGGTCAATCATACCGTCCAGCATAGAAGCTGTGCCGAAAACCATGCCCGATTGCATACAGTCGATCGTATTGGCACCGATTGCCTTTTTCGGGGGCTGTATGCTGATATAGGGCAGCTGGGCAGTCTTATTGGAAAGGGCATTCACGGAAATACGCACACCGGGGAAGATCGCGCCTCCCAGCATGGCTTTTTTTTCGTCGACCACACCAAGTGTTGTAGCAGTTCCCATATCAATGACAATGGCAGGAAGCGGATACAGGGAAGCAGCTGCCACGCTGTCGACCAAAAGGTCGCTTCCGAGCTGTGCCGGATTGTCAATTAAAATGTTGATACCCGTTTTAATGCCGGGCTCCACGATCATTGGCTGAATTCCCGTAAGGGTTACCAGTGCCGATTGCAAAGTATAGGTGATCTGGGGCACTACGGATGAAATAATGACGCCCTTTATGGTACAGGGGTCAATATTCTGAATTGACAGCACAGATTTAATCTGTACTGCATACTCATCTGCCGTTTTACTGATGTCAGATGAGACTCTGACGGTGAATAACAGCGTATCCTGGGAATATCCTCCAAGTACAATGTTGCTGTTACCAACATCAATTGCTAAAATCATATAAAATTCCTCCTTGCTGCTGTTCCGTTTCAGATGATACAGCGCAATTTGTATTATATCCCATCAAAAGCGGGAACGCAAGCAGTATTTGCCTGTCGCGGCCTTTCGTGCTACAATATACAAGCTATGAGTATGAAGACCTATCGATACAACCGGGTATCCTTTTTTGCGCCGGAAAGAAAAAAATTAAGAATAACGATTTTCGTAATTATGCTGGTCATTCTCGCCTTTATTTGCCTGATTGGCATTGTGAAGGATAATTTTACCATTGAGACCAGAGAAATTACAGTGTCCCATGAGCAGATTCCCCGGGAATTCGACGGCTACAGAATTCTTCAGATTTCTGATATCAACGGGCAGTATTTCGGCACATATCAGGAGCGGCTTATAAAAGCAATCGAAGCGCTGGACGGAAACTATGATATTGTGGTGCTTACCGGTGATTATATCGCAAAGCCCGATACGGACGACTACCGTCCGATTCTGGATATTCTGGAAGTTTTTAAGGACAAGACGCCGGTCTATTACTGCCTGGGAGAAAGAGACTATGCCTATGATACAGACGATATCGGTACATCCTTTATATCCTTTAACCCTGCAGAGAAAAATCAGCTGATGCAGGAGATGGAGAAGATGGACGCGGTATTCATCTATCCCATTCAGGAAATTTTAAGAGGGGAGAGTAAAATATACCTCACAGGTACAAGATACTATGAAGCGGCTTTCTCCAAGACAAACTTTGACATGGATAAGGATTTCAGTATCTGTGTTACCCATGTTCCCATCGGCTACAATGTCTCAAACCGAATCACGGAGAACAACAGTGTAAAGCTTCAGGAGGTAGATT
>CBCSVZ010000315.1:0-1821 GCA_965143695.1 uncultured Oscillospiraceae bacterium | reverse complement strand
GCGTGCAGGCGGCCCCTGCCGGATGGACTCGGTCCCATGTGATATAGGAGGAGTGTCTTTTGGTAAAATATTCATCAAATATCGCCTGCAGATCTATGCAGGGGGCGCCGAACTCCGCGGCTACGCTTTTACAGATTGCTCCGTATTCATCCATGCGCTTTCGCATGGCATCCTCTTTCAGCGGCTCCATATAATAGGGAGTCATGGCGATGATACCTTTTTTGATCACACCCTTGCCGGTTTCAAAAAGCTGTCTCAGATTATCCTCGTATTCCTCGGGCATAATATGCTGATAGGTGAGGGACGGCTCGTCGAACTGGCGCCATACGTCATTTACGCCGATACATAACACGACCCAGTCGGGCTTTAGGTCCAGTACATCCTGATGCCATCTGCATTTCATAATTCTGGAGGTGTCTCCGGAAATACCTGTGTTTGTGATCCGTACATTCAGTTCGGGGTAAAATGCGTTCAGCAAATTAGCAAATTCCTTTACAAAACCGTTGCCGACGCCGTCCCAGAGTCCTTCCCCCAAAGGCCGCTTACGTCCGGCATCGGTGATAGAATCTCCGGTAAAGAGAATAAAATCGTTCTTTTCTAAATACATATAGGTATGCCTCCTGTTTTTTTAGGACAATTATAGCATAAAAACGATAGGGGTGCACATATATTTTTACCAGCATAGCAAGGGGGTACATTTATGGAAAGTTACAATGTGTACAAAGACATACAGGCCCGCACCAACGGCCAGATTTATGTAGGCGTAGTGGGACCTGTAAGAACGGGAAAATCCACCTTTATTAAAAGGTTTATGGATCTTTTGGTTTTACCGAATATCGGTGATGCCTTTGAGCGGGAGAGGGCAACAGATGAACTGCCCCAGAGCGCGGCGGGCAAAACGATTATGACCACAGAGCCCAAATTTGTTCCCAATGATGCGGTACAGATAACGGTAGGGGAGAATATTTCCCTGAAGGTTCGACTTGTGGACTGTGTGGGCTTTCTGATCGATAACGCCATAGGACACATGGAAAATGATATGCCCCGTATGGTAGCCACTCCCTGGTATGAGGAGAAAATTCCCTTTGAGCAGGCTGCGGAAATGGGCACCGGAAAGGTCATCAAAGAACATTCTACCATAGGCATCGTCGTAACCACCGACGGCAGTATTACGGAAATAGACCGCCGGGATTATGTAGGGGCGGAGGAGAAGGTTATCGAGGCCATGCAGATGACAGGGAAACCTTTTACCGTGCTCCTGAACAGTATTAACCCCAGAGGCGAGGAAGCCATGAGCCTGGCTGCGGAGCTGAGAATGAAGTATAAGGTACCTGTTATCCCGGTAAACTGTGTTACCATGACCATGGAGGATCTGTCCGGTATTTTGGAAACGCTGCTCTATGAGTTCCCCGTATGTGAGATCGGTATCAATATTCCTGAGTGGGTCTCGGTGCTGGGAAATGATGAGGATGTGAAAAATGACCTT
This sequence comes from uncultured Oscillospiraceae bacterium, assembly GCA_965143695.1. GTDB lineage: Bacteria > Bacillota > Clostridia > UBA1212 > SIG427 > CABQMV01. The sequence goes on along the minus strand of CBCSVZ010000315.1, from coordinate 335 downwards.
ATCTGCCAGGTGAAGACAATTTTTGAGGGTGCCTCCAGGCTCAGCTGTGTGAAAGGCTGTGCCGAAGCCCTGGGAAAGCTTGAATATGTAAAATCCTCCAGAGTAGAATCGGTAGATGCGGGCACGGGCAGCGCTGTCATAGGACTGGATATGCCTGATGAGCTGTTCTTTACCGTGCTGTCTGAGCGCTCCGGTCTTGATATCAGAGACAACAAAGCGCTGGTGACCATGATCAAGGATCTGGGGCGCATCAAGCGTGAACATGAAAGACTGGAAGCGGCTCTGAAGGAGGTAGAGCTGAAGGGCTACGGCATTGTGATGCCTTCCCCGGAGGA
>CBCSVZ010000314.1:0-1843 GCA_965143695.1 uncultured Oscillospiraceae bacterium | reverse complement strand
AGTGGGGCCGGAAGCCCAACCGTGGCACAGACTGTGCCGCAGTCCGATATAACAATGGGCGCCGTAGTCACCGTGGAGATCCTTTACGCCCTCCGGCACGATTTCATCGATCCGTCCGGAGCCCTCCAGCCAATCCAGATTGAAGTCTTCCCAGAAGGTGGTCGCGCCTCTGTCCAGCATGGCGCCCCAGTAGCTGCTGATATTGGAAAGAGCACCGTCCATATCACCCGCCATAGCCTGTGCTTTCAGCACATAGTACCCCAGGAAGGTGGAAAGGCGGTGTGCGCCGTCAACCTTGATCACTTCATTCATGGCCTTGGAATCGGCAATGCCGGAAAGTGCTAAAAATGCAGCGGCCTGCTTGTTTCCGTGAGGATCCGGGCAATGGGTCTGTAAAATATCCGCCATTTTACCGCAGCGCTCTGCTACCGCATCCTCTCCCAGTTCCCTGCACAAAAAGCTGCCGCGAACCAGTCCCAGCTTCAGGAGTCCCTGCAGCCCTGCGTGTACGGCTTCTTCGTCCCCGTCGGAGGGCCAGTCTATAAAACGCATGGCAGGCATTTTTTCCATACCTGTTTCCGTATCAACCAAATCACAAAGCTGATTTAAGAGACCTTTTAAATATGTGCGCTGCTCCTCCAGATAGGCCTTATCACCGTTTTGCATATACCAGCCGTAGTGAATCAAAATCCACCAGACCGAATAGGAGGAGATGCCGTCCATCCAGCCGGGCAGAGGCGTTTCGTCTCTTGCCAGATCCAGACTTGCGGGAACAGAAGGGTCAGAGCCGAATACAGCCTGAATGGTAGAGGTCTCCGGGTGCATGTCACCGATCCATACCAGCCGGTCCCGCTTAATGCCGTCCCAGACGTATTCCTGCATGTTCAGGTGGATCGTATAGGCACCTGTATTCCAGAGGGTGTTCAGCCTCTCATCACTGCAGCGGAAAGAGCCTTTGTATTCCAGTTCCCTGTAAATAGCGATTCCCTTAATTGCTTTAAAGGAAACAGCTGTATTTTCATCTAACAAATCGATTCGTACAAACCGGTATCCCGTAGGGCCCAGCTCGTTGGCACTTAAGAAGCCTACATTGATCACAGAATCTCTGTTGATATGGTCATTGCGGGCATTGTGCTTTCCCCCGATGGTATCCTCCATGGTTTCCATAACAGATTCGCCGAAGCGTACCCGCAGATTTACCCGCTCCTGAGAAACATCTTTTACAAAGAGCTTCAGATTCCCGTGAAACTCCACGCCGAAGTCCAGTACAACAGAGGCAATCTCCCCCTTATTTTCCAGCACGCATAAATCTTTTGCGTACAGATTGATCTGGGGTTCTCTGTCCTCCAGAAGATATTCTGTACCGGTTACGCTGCACCGATCCCCCTGACTTGTCCATACAATTCTCTGTGGAGTCAGAAATCTTCTGACTCTGACGTCCTCTCTGGATTTATCCAGAATTTCCTTTTTTCGCAGCCCGTAGGGCAGAAATTCCTGTGACATTCCGTATCCTCCTAAATGTTTATGTTTATTGGTAAAATATTATTCTTCCTCTTCGTCTTCAAAGGTTCCGCGGCCGGTTCCCAAAGCGGCTTCTATAAACTTCCGGAACAGCGGGTGCGCCCGGTTCGGTCTGCTCTTGAACTCCGGATGATATTGAACCGCTACGAAGAAGCGGTTTTCTTTGATTTCCACAGCCTCGACCAGATGATTGTCCGGAGAGGTACCTGCTATGGTCATGGGCCCTTTCACCAGATCATCCCTGAAGTCATTGTTAAACTCGTACCTGTGGCGATGTCTTTCCGAAATACTGTCTGTGCCGTAGATTTCCTCCAGAAAAGCG
>CBCSVZ010000313.1:0-1847 GCA_965143695.1 uncultured Oscillospiraceae bacterium | reverse complement strand
ATACTTTTGAGGGCTTTTCCTCCATGATCTATCTTATCGCCGCGAAGCTCTCTCTCGCCTTTCCTAATCCGTTACGATATTTGGAGTAGAACCTATTTACACCGGACTATTGACATGAAGGCGGATAAAGAATATACTATCGCATTGTAGGGCATCCGTGTCCTGCAAAGTTGGCAGAGCAGGTATTGCGCGTTAAGTACCAGGGGATGGGAGTAGAGCCCCTGGGCGAAAAGTCTTTCAGCTGAAGGGCTTGCGGTGCGATATTTCATCCGCTGTATGAGTTTCCTGAAATACAAACATACAACGACTGCTCTTCTTACGCAATTACTGTTCAGCGAAGGAGAGTTTTTTTATGAAAAAAGAAAACATCAGAAAAAGCACAATCAGAATTACATTAACTGCAGTCTTTTTAGGCCTGGCGCTGGTCCTGAAGAGCTTTTTGTCTTTTACCATTCCGGTATTCGGCGGCAGCGGACTGCGCGTTGGGTTTGCGGGAATATTTACTGCGTTCCCGGCGTTTTTGTTTGGCCCCGTATACGGCGGTATCACCTCCGGACTGTCGGATTTTCTTGGGTATTTGATCAAGCCTGAGGGAGCCTATATCCCGTTGCTTACGGTTACTGCTTTCTGCGGCGGATTTATAAAAGGTCTGGTATGGAAGCTGTTCAAGGACCGATTTGCACGGCGGTCCAAAACGATCATTGCGGTTATACTGCTGATCGTTTCTGTTATGGCCGGCGTCGTATGGGGAAATCTCAAAGCGGACGGGGTCAATGCTTCTTTGGTCGCCACGGAGAATACTGTTCTGCAGGGCCGTCTGGATACGGCGGAGCAGGAGCTCCGGGAAGAAAATGCGGGCAAAGAAGCGCCGGAGGAAATTACCCATAAGATGATCGTCCGCAGAGCTGTTGCGGATCTGAAGGAAACAGATATTTCTCCGATTACGGAAGCAGTGCTCAGCTTCTCTAACTATGCTTCTGCAAAGTCTATGGCCGGTTATATCAATCTGGTTACACTGGGACCGGTCTGCGTTTCTCTGATGGGATTTTTATTCCTGGGACTCAGCGCTCTGGTGCCGTATCTCCGACGCAGAAAGAAAGAGAAACAGCCTGCGGCGAATACGGATGCTGCTGCGCTGAAATCGGAGACGCCGTATATGAAAATTTTTCTGGCAGTCTTTCTTTCCGGTCTCTTTGTCACGACGGTCAACACCGTCATTCTGAAATATTTTATTGCCGCGTGGGCCGGGAGGTCCTTCTTGCTGCTGCTGATTCCCAGAATTGCGGAAGAGCTTCTGGTCAGCATCATTCAGACCTACTTTATTTCGGTGCTGTACGGAATTTATGAGCTGGGGGCGAAGCGCTTCCGATAGACTTTTTCGTATCCTTTTCTGCCGGCAGGCATCGGGATACTTGATGATTGCCGGCATTTTTGCTACAATAATCAGCGAGCAACAGGAAAGGAAATTATGATATGGAGACAGAAAAGTTCGGAAGCAAAGAAGTGGCATCTGCGGCACTTCGGGTAGCGATTTCGAAGGATATGGAGGAAGAAAAGCTGTTACAGGCTGAATTTGCAGAAATGGGAATACAGACTGCCGGGGTCAATTTCGGCGGTGAATTCATTTCTTCCGTCACTAAAATTATTGAGAGGGCTGTTGTCGCGGCCAAAAGAGAAGGCCTGATCAGGGAATCTCATGTAGAGGAGGGGGCTGTTGCAGGGGCCGCAAAGGAAGCGGTTTCGCAGATTGTCAGCCATGCGATCGGCCTGAATGTGGGCGGAAAGCTTGCCATTGCCAGATGCGGTGACCATATCAGTGTAGCGCTGTTTTTCGGCGAGGGACTGTT
>CBCSVZ010000312.1:0-1853 GCA_965143695.1 uncultured Oscillospiraceae bacterium | reverse complement strand
GAGAAGGTTCTGGGCGTATACTGCCATATGACCCATATTACCAACACAGAGGTTGATGACGGGTTTGGGCTTACCCTGTATTTTGAGCAGAATAAGACGGCGTACATTGAGGTGGGCACCTATCATTTTATTCCCTTGCCCCGTTTCTATCTTCAGTGTGAACAGGGCAGCGCTGTGATCGAAGACTGGCGTAAGCCCGGAAGGGCGGCCCGGCTGAAAAGGTGGAATGAAAGAGAAATTCTGCCGGTTCAGACTGCCGCCGGCATTACCAAGACCATGGCGCCCCGGGATGACCTTACACTGGAGGAATATGAACTGCCCAGGCCGAAAAGCGATGTGCATGACTTCTATCGGAATTTCTGTGCTGCCCTAAGAGGCGAGGCGGTGCTTACGGTTACCCGGGATCAGGTACGGCGGGTCCTTTCGGTTATGGAGGCAGCTTTTGACTCCGCAAAGAAGCAGCAGGTTATTACCGTGAATATTTGAATGAAATTGATCAGACAGGAGGAAGAATTTTTATGGCAAAGATTGACATGAATGATTTTACCCGGGATATGAGAGAACAGACCGATGTCTCCCGGGACAGGAAGCTTCGGGTGGGAATTATCGGAACCGGAGGAATCGCCGGAAGTCACCTGAGCAGTTATCTGAATCAGCCGGACGTTCAGGTGGTGGCCGGCGCGGATCTCGTGCCGGGAAAGGCGGAAGCCTTCTTCCGGGATTACGGAGTAGAGGCCCGGGCCTTTACGGATTATCGGGAAATGATCGAAGCAGTGCCTATGGACGCAGTGAGCGTCTGTACCTATAATTGCAGCCATGCAGAGTGTACCGTCTATGCGCTGGAACACGGGCTCCATGTACTGCTGGAGAAACCCATGACAGTGACTCTGGAAGAAGCTGTGGAAATCTGCCGGGCAGAGAAAAAAAGCGGAAAAGTGCTTTCTATCGGCTTTCAGCCCCGTTTTGATGCCAATATGCAGATGATCAAAAAAATCGTAGATTCCGGCGAGCTGGGCCGCATCTATTATATTCAGACCGGCGGCGGGCGGCGTCACGGTATTCCCGTCAGCTGGAGCGACAGCTTCATTGAAAAGGACAAAGCCGGTATCGGCGCACTGGGCGACATCGGCTGTTATTCGCTGGATCTGGTGCTGAACGCCATCGGATATCCGAAACCGCTGACGGTCAGCGGAAGGGCTACGGGCTTCTTCGGCAGGACGCCGGAGGCCTATGCCGAGGTGGGAAGACCGGACTGCGCCGAAAGGTTCGGAGTGGATGACTTTGCTTCTGCCTATATCCGTCTGGAGGGAGATGTCATACTGGATTTCAGAATTGCATGGTATATGCATCTGGATACTCCCGGAGATACTATTTTAATGGGAACCAAGGGCTCTCTGCGGATCCCCTCCACAGACTGCTGGAACGGCACCTTTGATAAGCCGATGACCATTTATCATGATATGGCGGGACGTCCTGTTGAAACAGTGGTTCCGCTGATCCACACGCCGGCGGAGCCCGCTGTGTGGGATAAGAAAATGCGGTCCTTCCTGGTCGCGCTCAATACGGGCGGCCCGTCCCCTGTGCCCAGCAGCCAGATTCTCTATAATCAGGCTATTATTGACGGCATTTATAAATCCAGTGAATGCGGCCGGGAAATCAGTATTGAAATACCGGAGATATAGGAGAGGGGGATTTTGATGTATCATTTTCAGACGGCGCTGCAGCTTTTTTCTGTGCGCGACAATATGGAAGACGCCTTCTTCGATACACTGAAGGCGGTAGGTAACATGGGTTACGAGGGCGTGGAATTTGCCGGCCTGTTCGGGCATTCCGCAGAGGAAGTGCGAGAAATG
>CBCSVZ010000311.1:0-1864 GCA_965143695.1 uncultured Oscillospiraceae bacterium | reverse complement strand
CTTCAACGGAGGAAACCGTCTTTACGGAGATGATCGCATCCAGATATTCTGTCCCCCAATCCTCCTCTGTGGCCGGTAAAATCCCCGCACATGCGGACATTGCTTTTTCATCCCCGCGGATTTCTACATTCTTCTCCCACAGTCTTTTGGCAATTAAGGGCATGGCCTCTTTTAGAACTTTTTCATGGATCACCAGCGATTCACAGGCATTACAAACGCCCAGCCTCTGGGTCTTGGCATTGAAGATGATATCCGCTGCCATCTCTAAGTCCGCGTACTCGTCTACATAGATATGGCAGTTTCCGGTTCCGGTCTCAATGACAGGCACCGTACTCTTTTGTACCACCGTATCAATAAGACCTCTGCCGCCCCTGGGAATCAGCACATCTACATACTGATTTAAGCGCATGAGCCCTTCGGCGCTTTCTCGGGAAGTGTCCTCCAGGAGGATCACCGCGTCCGCAGGCAGGTTCTCAGCCTCCAGGGCATCCCGGATAATGCCGGTAATGGCCTTATTGGAATGGATGGCATCGCTGCCCCCACGCAGAATCACTGCATTGCCGGTTTTGAAACAGAGTCCGAAGGCATCCGCGGTTACATTGGGCCGCGACTCGTAGATGATGCCGATAACGCCTAAGGGCACCCGCTTCTTTCCGATCTGCAGGCCGTTGGGGCGCAATATCATGTCTGTGATTTCCCCAACAGGGTCTTTCAGCCCCGCTACCTGATCCAGCCCCTGAGCCATGGACAGGATCCGCGCATCATTGACCTTCAGACGGTCGATCAGGGCTTCCTTAACGCCCTTCTCCTTTGCCAGCGCTACATCAAGGCGATTGGCCTCGAGGATCTCCGGAGCTCTTTCCATCAAAGCCCGGCTGACAGCCGCAAGTCCCCGGTTCTTGTCAGCCACACCTGCCAGATTCATTTTGGCAGCGGCGGCCTTGGCTCTGATCCCGATATTGTCTAAATAATCACTCATTTCTATTTCACTCCTATCAGCTCTGTGCTTCCCGCATAGGCATTGATCACGATCTCATCCTGGGTCTCGATATTGACAGCTGCATTATATCTGCTTTGCAGCACACTGACAATACCGCCCGCCATATTCAGCATACTGTTCAGAGAGGATTGCTTTCCGATTACCAGTATTTCCAGAGGCTGCGTATAGGTTCTGCCGTTTATAACAATATAAGAATTGACGACCCTGATTTCGCTGGTGGCAATAATGCGTTCTCCGTTTATAGAAATCGCCTGGGCATCGGCAGCCTTAATTTCATTGATCAGCATCTGGATGGCCGCGGAAGCGCTGGAAAGCTTCTCTGCCTCCTTAAACTCCACCGTTACGCGGACCCCGGGGCCCGTAACCTTCGTAACTCCCGCAAACTTCTTTAAGGTGGCCAGCTCTTCCTTGAGATTTGCAATCTGCTCCTCATTGGTGCCGCTGTCAATAAGCTGTAATTTCGACTGCAGCTCCGTATTCTCAGAGGTCAGCAAATCGATCTCATTGGACAAGTTGATGATCTGTGCCTGATAGTCATTGATCGTAGTAAGCTGCGTACTGGTATAGCGTTCCGATTCCTGTATGCTTTTGTACTGAAAAGCAATGACAATTCCCAATACCACGCAGGCCACTGTCATAACAGCAGTCTGCACCATTCTTTTTTTTCTTCCTGTGCTGTCTTTTGTGTTCATTTTACTTCCCCTGTCATTCGTAATCCTGTAGCAATACAATATTATTTCTGTAGGCCTTATTGTAGGCCTCCACATACAATTCCTTCTCCTGGGTAATCTCCAGATTCAGGCGGATATTCGGATTGGTAAACACACTGCTTTCTCTTACCGCTGCTTCCAGTTTCGAAGGAAC
>CBCSVZ010000310.1:0-1884 GCA_965143695.1 uncultured Oscillospiraceae bacterium | reverse complement strand
ACGGTCTCCCCAAGCGTATAGGTTCGGGCGTGTCCCGCCCTACCGTATGTATATAGATCACGCCAGTAGGCGCAATCCCTCGTTTAAGATATTGATAGCTGCGTTCCGGTCCCGGTCATGTGTATGTCCGCACACCGGGCACGTCCATTCTCTTACAGAGAGGTCTTTCGTGCCACTCCATAGACCATGGCAATTACAGCAGAGCTGCGAAGAAGGAAAGAATCTATCAATTACAACGACCTTCTTGCCGTACCACTTTGCTTTATATTCAAGCTGTCTGCGGAACTCGCTCCAGCTCGCGTCCTGTATGGACTTGGCGAGCTTATGGTTTTTTACCATATTCTTTGGAGCTAAGTCTTCAATACAGATGATGTCGTTTTCTTTGAGCAGCTGCGCAGAGAGCTTATGGAGCATATCCTTGCGCTGGTTTGAAATATGCTCATGCAGTCGAGCAATCTGCAAACGTGCCTTATCTCTGTTGCGGCTCCCTTTTGCTTTTCGAGAGAGCTGCCGTTGCAGTTTGGCAAGTTTCTTTTCGCTCTTTGCGAGGTACTTATGGTTTTCATAAGCAATGCCGTCCGATGAAACAGCGAAGTCTCTGATGCCCATGTCTATCCCGATCACAGAGCCGGTCCTGGGCAAAGCTGCTACTTCTGCATCTGTGCAGCACAAAGCTACAAAGTATTTGCCGCTTGGATTGCGGGATACAGTGGCAGAAAGAATTCTGCCTTTTACCTCTTTAGAAATACGGCATTTCACTGCACCAAGCTTCGGCAGCTGTATGGCCTTATCCAATACCTTGATATTTGTGCCTACACACTTGCTTTTATAGCTTTGCCGGTGGTCGTGCTTGCTTTTGAAGCGTGGGAAACCGGGCTTCTCTCCGTGCTTTACGCGCCGGAAGAAGTTCTGATACGCATCATCGAGATCACGGAGAGAAGATTGTAATGCCGTTGCATCCACCTCTCGCAGCCATGATGTCTCTTCCTGCTTTTTCAGAACGGTCAGGTTTCTGTCCTGTTCAAAGCGTGTAGGGGACTTTCCTGTTTCTTTATATGTTTCTATTCTGTCGGCGAGATAGTGATTGAATACAAACCGGCAACAGCCGAATGTGCGGAGCATCTGAGTTTCCTGCTTTCGGTTTGGGTATAGCCGAAACTTATAGCTGTATTCCATTCTTTCTCACCTCTGATTATACGTATTTTTGGCTTTCAATATATTGTTTAATGACTTCTAACGGCGCTCCCCCAACCGTTGCAACAAAATAGCTGTTTGTCCATAAGGACGGCAGTCGAGTTCGCAAACTTATAAATTCTGCTCTTAATATTCTTGAAGTTTTCCCTTTTATGTTCTTTACAGCGATGTGAATGCCAAACTGAGGGTTTTTCTGCAACGATTAGCTTCATTTTTCAGTACCCTTTTCCCCAGAAAAAAATCCTAAAAATCTGCGCTTTTTCTGAGGTGGCGTAATATTTTTAGCTTCGGTAATTACTGCGTATATGGGATTATTTGCTGCATTTAACGTAAAAGCATCCGGTGTATAAGCAGAAAAATACGTGTGATCGCCTTCGGATTCCATGAGTTCTTTAATGTCATCCATGTCTTCTTCCGGGACAAAACTAAAAATGTAATGTACTTTATTGTTAGAGATAATATGAGATGTATAGGACTGAGATCCTTTCAGAAGAAACTCTGAGCAGCAGTCCAACTCATATGGGGAGGAACCACACACTAAAATACGAATATCCTTTTCCAGCCATTCCGTTACGGAGAAGTCATGTCCGAAGTCATAAATGAGATACTCGTAGCCCATTGACTTTATCTCCGCAATGTGTTCCGGAGCTGCGTACATATCGACAGTGGCGAAGGTATAGAGCCCTCTAT
>CBCSVZ010000309.1:0-1902 GCA_965143695.1 uncultured Oscillospiraceae bacterium | reverse complement strand
GGAACGGATATAGCTGCTGCGTATCTTTCTGCCATAAGCCTCCACATCTTTTTTACCTCGAAGATTTGCATAGATGCTCAGCGCCAGAACTGCCAGTGTAGTAGTCTTAACTCCACCTGCCGTTCCCATGGGAGAACCTCCCACGATCATCAGAATAAGGCTGATCATCACACTGCCGTTGGTAAGCGCTCCCTGGTCTATAGTGAAAAATCCGGCGGTTCTCGTCGTCACAGACTGAAAAGCAGAAGCCATCAGTTTGCCGCCCAGGGAAAGATTTCCTATTGTATCTGGATTATTATATTCAAAAAGAAAAACCAATCCTGTTCCCAATACCAGCAAAATCCCTGTGGTTGTCAATACCAGCTTGCTTTGAAGCCGCAGCGTCTTATAGATTCTTCTGGCAGAAAGCTTCTTCTGAAAAACCAGCTTCAAACGGCGTCCAATATCCCACCACACATTAAAGCCCAGACCGGAAGCAATAATAATCAGCATCGTCACAATGTTGACAAGAGGATCGGATACGTAAGACGCCAGGCTGTTATCTCCCAGGGGATCAATCCCCGCATTGCAAAATGCAGATACAGCCGTAAAAACAGCATATCTCAGCCCTCTTCCAAGTCCATACCTGGGGACAAAACAAAAGGCATAGCCCACAGCTCCCATTCCTTCCGCCGCAAGCACACAGAGAATTACCTTCTTTACCACTGTCACAAGTCCTGCCATCTGATCCAGATTGTAGGATTCCTGGATCATACGGCGATTCCGCATACTGATCTTCCGGTTCAGGGAAATGAAGATAATACTGGCAAGTGCGATCAGACCGATGCCTCCGATCTGTATCAGAAGCAGCATCACCAATTTTCCTATCCAGGTCCAATGGGTTGCCGTAACAACGGTCACAAGTCCAGTCACACAGACACAGGTAGTAGCGGTAAACATAGCGTCCGTAAAGGAGGTGGTCTGTCCTGCCGCTGTACAGAAGGGTAGCCACAAAATTAATCCTCCTACAAAAATTACCCCCGCAAAGCTGAGGGTAATTATTTGTGCTGTATTCAATTTATGCAATTTTAAACGCAGATTTTGAATAAACATATTATTTCTTATAGTTATGAGAAAGTGACTCGCAAACTTCCCACATATATGGAGTTACGCTCTTCTCCATTGCAAGAGCTTCGTTAATATCAAAATCAACGAAATCACCATGACGATATCCGACTACACGGCTCTTCTTTCCTTCCAGAAGAAGGTCAACTGCCATAGCACCCATCATAGATGCATATACACGGTCCTTACAGGTCGGGCTTCCACCACGCTGCATATGTCCAAGAATCGTAGCTCTCGTCTCGATTCCGGTAGCTGCCTCAATACGGGTAGCCATTGCCTGTGAATGACCGATACCCTCTGCATTGATGATGATGTGATGTTTCTTACCCATCTTACGGCTCTCAATAATGTTATTGATCAGCTTCTGCTCATCATAATCGTACTTCTCAGGGATCAGAACGTCCTCAGCTCCGTTGGCAATACCGCACCAGAGAGCCAGCCATCCGGCTCCACGGCCCATAACCTCAATGATACTGCATCTCTCATGAGATGTAGAGGTATCACGAACCTTATCGATTGCTTCCATTGCAGTGTTTACAGCGGTATCGAAACCGATGGTATACTCTGTGCAGGCAATATCAAGGTCGATGGTTCCTGGAATACCGATTGTGTTGATTCCAAGATTTGCCAGCTTCTGAGCTCCGGCAAAGGAACCGTCACCGCCGATTACAACTAGGCCGTCAATGCCGTGCTTGCGGCAGATCTCTGCACCACGCTGCTGTCCTTCCGGAGTACGGAATTCAGCACATCTTGCTGTGTAAAGAATTGTACCTCCACGCTCGATGGTGTCAGATACGT
>CBCSVZ010000308.1:0-1911 GCA_965143695.1 uncultured Oscillospiraceae bacterium | reverse complement strand
AATGATACTAACATCGGGAAAATACGCGGTCAATAGTTCGGGTTACTACAAGTTTCGCAGTTCTTCGACACCTCTTGGCACCGCTCGACCTTTCCTCCTAAATTTTCCAGTTTTTTCTGGAGATTACTGTAACCTCTGTCAATATGTTCCAGTCCGAATACCAGCGTTTCTCCTCTGGCACAGAGGCCTGCAATGATCAAAGCGGCCCCCGCGCGTAAATCCTTTGCAGTAACCCTGGTACCGGTGAGCATTTTACCTCCATCGATCACAGCGCTTCTCCCCTCCAGACGGATGCCCGCGCCCATACGGCACAGCTCACAGATATGGTTGAACCTGTTTTCAAAGACGGTTTCCGTGACGATCCCCGTCCCCTCGGCTGTTGTAAGGAAGGCCGTCATCTGTGCCTGCAGATCCGTGGGAAAGCCGGGATAGGGAAGCGTCTTGATATTGACGGCTCTGATACCGCCGTTTGCTTTCACCCGGACGCAATTGGGCATTTCGAGAATTTCTGCGCCGCTTTCCGTAAGCTTGGCACAAATCGGCTGTAAAAGCTGCGGGTCGATCCCATCTATGAGCACATCCCCCCCTGTTGCGGCAGCAGCGATCATATAGGTTCCCGCCTCAATACGGTCGGGCATCACCTTATGGGTACAGCCCTTCATACGCTCGGTCCCTTCGATCACAATGCGCTCACCCTCGTCAATAAAAACATGAGCGCCCATTTTACCCAAAAGGGCTGACAGATCCCGGATCTCCGGCTCCTGGGCGGCGTTCAGGAGCACCGTCGTTCCCCTGGCCAGGCAGGCCGCCATCATGAGATTCTCCGTTGCGCCCACACTGGGAAAATCCAGATAGATCTCTGGCCCCGTAAGACCTTCGGAGGCACGGGCCTCCACAAAGCCGCTGTCACAGGTCACACGGGCCCCCATTTTCTCAAAGCCCTTAATATGCAGATCCACCGGCCTGTTTCCGATATTGCAGCCGCCGGGCATGGAAATCTTCATGTAACCGAACCGCGCCAACAGCGGACCTGCAAAAAGGAAGGAGGTCCGCAGCTTGCAGGCTCTCTCATAGGGAATGGGATTGGGAGAGGCCGCAGCGGCATCCAGTATCAGACACCCTTCTGAATATCGCACCTCTGTCCCCAATATTTCCGCTGCCCGGCTCATATTCTGCACATCTGACAGCTTCGGTACATTCTCCAGATGTACCGGCTGGGAGCTCAGTACGGCCGCGGCAATTTCGGGCAATACTGCATTTTTTGCACCTTCTGTGTGTACGGTTCCGCAAAGAGGAGTTTCTCCCCTGATCCTGTAAAATTCCATGAAAAAAAAGGTCCTTTCGGCAAAAATTTTCTGCCTTTAGTATGGACCTTTTCACAATTAAAAATTCGATATAATAAATTCCAAATACTTTTCCGCGTTTTCCGGCGGCGGGTTACAGTGTGTCATTCCCGGTACACGGTCATATCGCACATCATAACCGTATTTTTCCATTTCGGACACCAATATATCCTAATGGCGTTCCGGATTTACGGCCGTGTCCGCCGTACCGTGGACAATATAGTAGGGAATTTTCGGTAAGCGCTTCACTAATTTTACCGGTGACCGGGAACACAGCTCCTCCCAGTCGGAAAAAGCGCTGTACAGCGTTCTGGGCAAGTCCGGTCTTTCGGTAAAATGAAATTCCAGATCGCAGACAGGAGAATCTGCTGCACAGGCCACAATACGGTGCCTGCTGTAACAGGAGAACACCAGGGCACTGAGTCCCCCCATGCTGCCACCTGTAGATACCACCGGAACCTTTTCAGACAGGTTGTATTTTTCACAGGCTCCGTCCAGAATGGCATCCACGGTCTCAACAGCCTTTGGATTCATCCAGCTCCACGGATTGTCATAGGGCCGGATACAC
>CBCSVZ010000307.1:0-1916 GCA_965143695.1 uncultured Oscillospiraceae bacterium | reverse complement strand
AAGATTCCAGCTGTCGGGTATCATGCCTGCTCCGAGAGGTGTGCCTCAGATCGAAGTAACCTTTGATATTGACGCAAACGGTATTGTAAATGTATCCGCTAAGGATATGGGTACCGGCGTTGAGCAGAAGATCACGATTACAGCCTCCAGCAACCTGTCTGAAGAGGACATCCAGAAGGCTGTGAAAGAGGCAGAGGCTTTCGCTGCTCAGGATAAGGCGGCAAAGGAAACGGTTGAAGTCAAGAATAATGCGGACAGTGCAGTCTATCAGGCAGAGAAGACCGTTAAGGATCTGGGGGATAAGCTGGATGCAGCCGATAAATCCAATCTGGAGGCAGAAATTCAGAAGGTTAAGGATGCCATTGCAGCCAACGATACCGAGAAAATGAAGACTGCTACCGAGGAACTGCAGCAGGCATTCTATAAGGTTTCCGAGAAGATCTATCAGCAGAATCCGGGCGCTGCAGCAGGCGCTCAGGGTCAGCCGGGTCCGGATACCTCCGCTCCCCATGATGACAATGTCTACGACGCTGACTATAAAGTAGTAGACGACGAGGACAATAAGTAATATTATATATTACTGTGAGCAGCAATGACCCTTTGGCCGGGCAACTCGGATAAGGGGTCATTGCACATTTATAGATTTTGAGGAAGTTTATATGGCTGATAAACAAGACTATTATGAGGTCCTTGGCGTCCCGAAGACTGCCACGGACGAGGAAATAAAAAAAGCATACAGAAAGCTGGCCAAAAAATATCACCCGGATCTGAATCCCAACGACAAAGACGCAGAGGCCAAGTTTAAAGCAGCCGGAGAGGCCTACGAGGTATTAGGAGACAAGGAGAAACGGGCTAAATACGATCAGTTCGGACATGCGGCATTCGATCCCAGTATGGGAGGCGGTGCTTACAGCGGTGGCTTCGGAGGCAGCGGTTTCGGCTTTGAGGATATCTTTGAGTCCTTCTTCGGCGGCGGCTTCGGAGGCGGGAACAGAAGAAACGGGCCACAGAGAGGGTCTGACATAAAGACTTATCTGGGAATTACATTTGAAGAAGCAGCCTTCGGCGTTGAGAAAGAGATTACTGTAAATAAGAATATGCCCTGTGACAGCTGCGAGGGCACAGGCTCTAAGTCCAAGAGTACTTCGACCTGTCCTGCCTGTCACGGCAGCGGTCAGGTACAGGTATCTCAGGCTACGCCCTTTGGTAATTTCACCAATGTCCGTACCTGTGATAAATGCCGGGGGACCGGTAAAATTATCAACGATCCCTGTGCTGTTTGCGGCGGCAGCGGCAGAGTCAGAAAGGCTGTCAGAACCAAGGTCAAGATTCCCGGAGGCATTGACGACGGTCAGGCCATTTCTCTGAGCGGACAGGGGGAACCCGGAACCAGAGGCGGGCAGCCTGGAGATCTGCTCATATCCATCAGGGTGAAAAGGCATCCCGCACTGCGAAGAGAAGGGTTTGATGTCTATTCCGACAAGACAATTTCCTTTGTGCAGGCGGCTCTGGGAGATACCGTCATGGTAAACACGCTTGACGGTGATGTATCCATGGTGATTCCTGCAGGTACGCAGCCGGGAGTTTCTTTCAAGCTGAAAGGCAAAGGTACGGAGCGGCTGAGGGGTTCCGGCCGGGGCGACCAGTATGTTAAAATCAATGTGGAAATACCGAAAAAGCTAACAGAGAAGCAAAAGGAGCTCTTACAGGAACTAAAGGTTTCTTTCGGCGAAGATGCCGGCATGCCTAAGACGGGCGCAGAGAAAAAGCCTTTTTGGAAAAAATAAAAAGCGGGCTGACTTAAAATAAAAATTGAGTCAGCCTCTTTTTGTCCAAAGCCAATAAACCACCGGCTGAGCCGGTGGTTTTGATCTGACATGTTTGTGAACATATATTAAAATTTGGATAGCTGAATT
>CBCSVZ010000306.1:0-1924 GCA_965143695.1 uncultured Oscillospiraceae bacterium | reverse complement strand
TATATGCTGTCAACCCCGTAAACGGCAAGAAAATTCCCGTCTGGACATCGGACTATGTACTGATCTCCTACGGAACCGGTGCGATTATGGCGGTTCCCGCCCATGATGAAAGAGACTGGGCCTTTGCCAAGAAATTTGACTTGCCGATCATTGAGGTCGTTGCGGGCGGGGATGTGGAAAATGCAGCCTTTACCGACATTGCCACAGGGACCATGGTAAACTCCGGATTTCTGGACGGCTTGAGCGTAGCGGAGGCCAAGAAGACCATTATCCAATGGCTGACAGAGCAGGGCGTGGGCCACTCCAAGGTGAATTTCAAGCTGAGAGACTGGGTGTTCAGCAGACAGCGTTACTGGGGAGAGCCGATTCCGCTGGTATACTGTGAGAAGTGCGGCTGGGTGCCGGTACCGGAAAGCGAACTGCCGGTTAAATTGCCGGATATTGATAACTATGTACAGACAGATGACGGGGAGTCCCCCCTGGTAAAGGTTACCGACTGGGTGAACACTACCTGTCCCCATTGCGGCGGACCGGCCCGGAGAGAGACCGATACCATGCCCCAGTGGGCAGGCTCCTCCTGGTATTTTATCCGATACTGCGATCCCCATAACGATAAAGAATTTATCTCCAAGGAGGCCATGGATTACTGGCTGCCTGTGGACTGGTATAACGGCGGTATGGAGCATACGACGCTGCATCTGCTGTATTCCAGATTCTGGCACCGATTCCTGTATGACTGCGGCTATCTTTCCTGCCCGGAGCCCTATATCAAGAGAACCTCTCACGGTATGATCCTGGGTGAGAATAATGAGAAAATGTCCAAGTCCAGAGGAAATGTTATCAACCCGGACGATGTGGTAGCGGAAATCGGCGCGGATGCCTTCCGAGTATATGAAATGTTCATGGGCGCCTTTGACCAGGCAATTCCCTGGTCCACAAGAGGCGCGAAAGGCTGCTACAGATTCCTGGAGCGGGTGTGGAAGCTTCAGAACATGGTAACGGACGAAGAGAAAATATCCAAGGAGCTTAAGGCCTCTGTCCATGCCACCATCAAGAAGGTTTCCGAAGACTATGAACGCATGAAGTTTAACACGGCCATTGCGGCGATGATGTCCCTGGTCAATGAGGTATATGAGAAGGGATCCCTGTCCAGAGGAGATCTGCATGCCCTGATCCTGCTTTTAAATCCGGTAGCCCCGCATATTACGGAGGAGATCCGGGAGCTTCAGGGTCTGGGAACAGATCCGCTTTACAAGCAGACCTGGCCCTCCTATGACGAGAGCGCTCGGGTAAAGGATTCTGTAGAGCTTGCAATACAGATCAACGGTAAGGTCAAGGGCCGTATTGATGTTCCTACTGCGTACGGCAAAGAGAAAATTGAGAAGCTTGTTATGGAAGAGCCCAAAGTGCAGGCTATGCTGGAGGGTAAGACCGTCCGTAAGCTCATTGTAGTGCCGGGCAGAATTATTAATATTGTTGTAGGATGATTGGAGTAGAATATGGATTATAAAAAGATGATTGCAGAGAAGCTGAGTGCTGTCAACGGACAGCCCGTTTCGCCTGACCTGATCGAGATACCGCCGAATCCGGCCATGGGTGACTTTGCGTTTCCCTGCTTTTCGCTGGCCAAGGTATACAGAAAAGCACCTCCTGTGATTGCGGGAGAGTTGGCAGAGAAGCTGGAGGCGCTGGGAGGAAACGAGCTTTTCTCCGAGATACGGGTCACAGGCGGCTATCTGAATTTTTTTGTGGATAAGAGCGCTATGGCCAAAGCTGTGTTGGGTGAAATTGCGGAACAGGGCGAGGCCTACGGCTGTTCTTCCGTGGGAGCAGGCAGAAAGGTTCTGGTGGAGTTCTCCTCTCCCAATGTGGCAAAGCCCTTTCATATCGGGCATCTGGTTTCCACGGCGCTGGGCAGCTCTAT
>CBCSVZ010000305.1:0-1942 GCA_965143695.1 uncultured Oscillospiraceae bacterium | reverse complement strand
ATTCAGAGAGAGAAGGATCCTTGTTTCTGACAAAGTCAGAGAAACTTATCAGCGAAACGGGCGCTTTTTCGAGGGAAGCGAAGGGGCGGAGGCCTTTGCCTACGCTGCCGGACTGTTAACGGATCGGGAGGCCGGGGCCTTACTGTCGGAATATGACAGGAAACCGCTGGATACGGGCATCGGCGGAACCCCCGTTTTATTCTGGGCACTGCGCAGACTGCATATGGACAATACAGTGCGAAGACTGCTGGCCTCCGAGGAATATCCTTCCTTTGGGTATATGGTAAGATCCGGCGCAACAACGCTGTGGGAGACCTTTGAGGGAAAGGACTCTCTGAACCATCCTATGTTCGGCGCCTTTCTCTATTCTTTATTGCCAGAGTTTTGAAGCTATGGTAAAATGACACTAATATTGACAAAGGTATGGTGATTGGAATGAAAAAGTATTTGGCATTTGACTACGGCGCAAGCAGCGGAAGGTCTATTCTCGGGCTTTTCGACGGTAACAAGCTGACTTTGGAAGAGACACACCGTTTCAACAGCGATCCTGTTATGATAAACGGAACCTTTACATGGGACTTTCTCAGACTGTTCTTTGAAATGAAGAAGGGCTTACAGAAGACCTTCGCGGACCATAAAGATATATCCGGCGTGGGGGTAGATACCTGGGGAGTTGATTTCGGCCTCATCGGCAAGAACGGCGAGCTTCTGGGAAATCCCGTGCATTACCGGGATACACGCACAGACGGAATGATTGAGAAGGCCTGCGGGATTTTGTCGGCAAAGGAGATCTTTAACACGACCGGTATTGCTTTCCAGAAGTTTAATACCTTGTATCAGCTGATGGCGCTTACACAGGCCAAATCTCCGATTCTGGAAATGTCGGATACCATGCTGTTCATGCCCGATCTGTTCAACTACTTCCTTACGGGAGAAAAATACTGTGAATTTACCATTACCAGTACCTCTCAGATGTATGATCCCATTCAGAAGGACTGGGCATACGGTATGCTGAAGAAGCTGGGAATCCGAAGTGACATTTTACCCAAAGTCATTCCCGCAGTAACCAGACTTGCCGGGATCAAAGAAGATGTATGCGATGAGCTGGGGATTCCTTCCGTGCCGGTGATTGCAGTTGCGGAGCATGATACGGGAAGTGCCGCGCTTTCCGTTCCCTATGCAGATAACGGCAGCGCTTTCTTAAGCAGCGGAACCTGGTCACTGCTTGGAATTGAACTTGAGAAACCGATCATCAATGACAAAACCAGAGAGCTGAATTATACCAATGAAGGCTGTATCAACAACGGCTTCCGCCTGCTCAAGAATATTATGGGTCTCTGGATTCAGAATGAGTGTGTCAGAAACTGGGAGGCCAAAGGCGAAAAGATTTCCTTTAAGGAACTGGATCAGAGTGTTGTGGAGGCCAAACCCTTTATTGCGGTGGTCGATATTGACGATCCCTCTTTCTTCGAACCCTATAAGATGCCTGAGAAAATACAGGAATACTGCCGTAAGACAGGCCAGAATGTGCCTCAGACCCACGGCGAAATCATGCGCTGTGTCATGGAAGGTCTGGCACTGAAATACAGACAGGCAATTGAGGGTCTGGAAGAAATCGTCGGATTTAAGATCCCGTCACTGAATATTGTGGGCGGCGGTACGAAAAATAAGATCCTCAGCGGCTTTACGGCCAATGCCATTAACCGTCCTGTTATTGCAGGTCCGATCGAGGCGACTGCCATCGGAAATATTTCCGCTCAGATGATTTCTCTGGGCGATGTAAAGAATGTTGCGGAGGCCAAGGAGGTCATCCGGAATTCCTTCCCGCTGGAGTACTATACGCCTTCCGATACAGAGGCATGGGATGCAGCTTATGAAAAGCTGATTGCACTGCAGAAGCAGTATTGATATGCGGATTCTGGGACTGGATTACGGTGACAGC
>CBCSVZ010000304.1:0-1982 GCA_965143695.1 uncultured Oscillospiraceae bacterium | reverse complement strand
ATCAGGTCATCCTCTTTTATTGTTCCGCTGAGTACATAAATACGGGCATTCTTGATAAGAGGTCTGTCATTTCTGGTAAGGATCTGGATACACTGAGCGGCAGAATCGGCACGCTGGTCATATTGACCGGGCAGGTATTCAACCGCAAACATACAGTCTCCGTCCTCCGGCGTGAAAGTTTCATCGTATATGACATCCTGATTGGGTTCGGAAAATACAATTGTCTTGGCAGCCTCGTACTCGCTGTCCTCCAAGCCCTGCACATCGTATCTGTTAAGAAGTCTTACACGCTTCAGCCCGGATATTCCGAGATTGTCTCTCAAATCCGCAAGAATACCTAATGCTTCTACATTCATACCCTCTTTTTTTTCAACAAAAATTCTTCTTACTCGATTGTCCATTTGTGCCCTTCCTTATACTTATACTAAAATTAAAATTCAAATTTATTTTCCCGGTCAAAGAGATTTTCCAAAATATGCCGCGGATCCTGTCCCTCGATGACTACATCATACACAGCCCTTGATATGGGAAGATCGACCTGATACAAATCGGAGAGTCTCACCATTGCTCTTGAAGTATCAACACCTTCGGCCAGCTTGGTCATGGGGATCTTCTTAATAAAGTTTTCTCCGTACATTCGGTTGTGACTGTACTCCGAGAAAAGTGTTGCCTGATAGTCGCCTAGATGGGACAAGCCATACACGGTAAGCTCATTGCCGCCCATTTTACGGACCAGACGGGAGATTTCCCGGGCGCCTCTGGCCATCAGTGCCCCCTTCAGGCCGGGATAGTCGAAGCCGTCCAGCATTCCTGCTGCAATTCCCATTACATTTTTAGATGCTGCACCGATCTCACAGCCGATAAGATCCTGAGAATAGTACAGCCTGATCAGATTGCTGTTAAGCTGATTCACAAGGTATTTCGTAACTTCAAAGTCCTCAGAGCCTATGATCATGCAGCTGGGTCTGCCCGCATAGTAGTCCTGTACATGGCCCGGGCCTACCCAAATGGCTACCTTGTTTGTGTATCCCATTTCCTGTCGGAATATACTTGTCAGCCTGTCGCCGGTCGCAGATTCCAGTCCCTTCATGCAAAGTACAAAAATCTTCCCCTGGGGATTTACACGCTCTCGCAGATCTTTCAAAAAACTCCGGAAATTCTGAGCTCCTATGGAAACCACTATCACCTCTGCGGAATTCACAGCAGATTCCAGCTCGCAGGTCAGCCGGATTTCCTTCGGTAGTGTCATATAATCATTCTGTCCGGTTTCCAGAAAGCGCTGATATTCCGGCGCATTCTCCAAGCCGTACAGGGTAACCTCATGTCCTTTTTTTGCTGCGCAGTACCAGGCAATACAGCTTCCCCATCTTCCGCAGCCGACAACAGTTATTTTCATAAAAAAGTTCAAATCCTTTCTTATATGTAAATTTGTAGGAAAGTATATCACATCCGGAAGCTTTTTACAATTGTGCCTGTGCCCTTATTCCGCTGATTTGAAAGGGCTGCCGCTCTGATCCACACTTCCTGAATATACAATATAAAACAGCAACGAAGTTTGTATGTAGAAATTACATACAGATTATTGCAGGACTCTCCTTTGTATGCAAAAAAACTGTCATTCAAAGCCGGTTTTCAATAATTATACATACAAATCATTTCCACAGCTTGTTTCGTATATAATTTTTGCATACAAATAAACCGATACGCCATCTTTGTATATTGCCAATATAAATAACGGGGCTGCCTCAAAGTTTATTTTTGAGACAGCCCCTCCGGTTTAACCGTTTGCTTCTATCAAATTTCCCAGTTCAATTCTTATCTTTGCAAATGCATCCGGATCGTTCATGGAAGTCATAAACCTTTTGGCCACCTTATCGATCATTTCATCGGTTACCGTACCGAAGCCGAGGCTCTTTGCCATTTCGATATAGTCAAAATCATCCAGACCGTCGCGTATGCATTCGAAACGGATGGTGCCGACA
>CBCSVZ010000303.1:0-1996 GCA_965143695.1 uncultured Oscillospiraceae bacterium | reverse complement strand
AATCCGCGGCTGCTGAAAATCCGTTTCAGAGACATCTGGATTTTTATCGGAACCGGACTGATCAGCTTTACCTTTATGAATCTGTTTTATTATATGACCCAACAGCTCTGTTCCCTGTCTACCGCGGCGGTGTTGCTTTACACGTCCCCCATATTTGTAATGCTCCTGTCCGCTCTGTTTTTCAAAGAAAGGATCACGTTCCTGAAAGTGACTGCCCTGGTTTTGGCCGCGGCCGGATGCGTACTGGTTTCCGGTATCGGCACCGGGAATTTCACTTTGACGGGTTTTCTTACAGGAATCGGCTCCGGACTGGCGTATGCTTTATACAGTATTTTCAGCCGTTTCGGACTTAAGAAATATGACGCTGTTACCATCACCGCATACACCTTTATTGTGGCGGCCGCGGCTGCAGTTCCTTTCTGCGATCCCGTGAAGGCTTCTGAAATCATTGCCGGAAATCCGGCTTCCCTGCTGCTTATGCTGGGGCTGGGCACCGTAGCTGCTTTCATCCCCTTTTTCTGCTATACAAAAGGGTTAGAGACTGTTGACACGGGCAAGGCGGCGATTCTTGTCACACTGGAGCCCGCGGTGGCTTCCCTGCTGGGGGTCCTTGTCTTTCGGGAGACGCTGTCTGTATCCGGAATTGTGGGTATCCTGCTGGTGCTGGCGTCAGTAGTTGTATTGAATACGGAGGGAAGATTTCCATGTCGGAAGAAGCGGAAAAATTAAGGTCTTTTATAGCGCAGTCCGGTAAAATTGTATTTTTCGGAGGGGCGGGCGTTTCAACGGCCAGCGGTATTCCTGATTTCAGGGGTACCTACGGCCTTTTTCAGAAAGAGCGGGGCATCTCCTATGAGGAAATGCTCTCCCATGAACATTTTACCCGGAAGCCCGAGGATTTCTTTGATTTCTATACCCACGGGATGCTGTATCCGGAGGCAAAGCCGAACGGGGCCCACAAAGCTCTTGCGGAGCTGGAGCGCAGAGGGAAGCTGACCTGTGTGGTTACACAGAATATAGACGGCTTGCACACGCTGGCCGAAAATACGAACGTTATCGAGCTGCACGGCAGTGCTCTTCGGAATACCTGTATGAAGTGCGGCAGAAAATACGGTATGGAGAAAATTCTGGCGGCGGACGGAGGAATTCCCTATTGCAGCTGCGGAGGGATTGTCAAGCCTGATGTGGTACTCTACGGCGAGCGTCTGGATGAGGAGGGAATGCGCCGCGCGGCACAGTACATTTCCGACTGCGACCTTTTGATTGTAGCCGGAACTTCTCTGGTTGTGTACCCGGCGGCGGGCTTTGTGCGCTATGCCCGGGGTAAAACGGTTCTCTTAAACCGTGACGCGACGGCCTATGACTCCTGTGCGGATCTGGTGATCCACGGAGATCTGTCAGAAATTTTGGAGGAGGCGGTATTCCGGTGAGAATCTCAGATATTAAACTTCCCATTGAGGCGGATACGGAGGCGGTCCGGCTTGCCGCCTGCAAAGCAGCGGGAATTTCCCCTGAAGAGGTACGGAACTTTCGCATTGTAAGAAAATCCCTGGATGCCCGAAAGGGTCATCCTTTTCTGTTTGTCTATACGGTAGAGCTGTTTTTGGCGGGGGAACAGCCGGAAGCGCCTGCCGCCGTAGAAATGATTGAGAAGATACAAAGGGACGGACCTTCTCCGGTAGTGGCAGGCTTCGGCCCGGCGGGGATGTTCTGTGCATTGGTGCTGGCAAGGGCGGGTCTCAGGCCTGTGGTATTGGAACGGGGGGCAGCCGTGGAGCAGAGAACGGCAGATGTGGAGCGCTTTTGGCTTACGGGGGATTTAAAGGAGAACTCCAATGTGCAGTTCGGGGAAGGGGGAGCGGGAACTTTCTCCGACGGAAAGCTCACGACTCTTGTAAGAGACAGAGACGGTCTGGGCAGCTTTGTGCTGAAGGAGTTTGTGAAAGCAGGCGCACCGGAAGAAATTCTGTATACCAACAAGCCGCATATCGGTACC
>CBCSVZ010000302.1:0-2009 GCA_965143695.1 uncultured Oscillospiraceae bacterium | reverse complement strand
CAAACGGTTTGGCTTTGATATCGATCCCCGGAAAATGATATATGATATGTCCGTCAGTGAGAAGCAGACGGTAGAAATCATCAAGGTTCTCTATTACGGAGCAGAGATACTGATACTTGATGAACCCACTGCGGTCCTTACGCTTCAGGAAACCAGAAGACTGTTTCAGATCCTTCGTAAAATGAAAGAGCAGGGATGCGCTATCATCATTATCACACATAAGCTGAACGAAGTTCTGGAAATCAGCGACAGGGTCACGATCTTAAGAAAAGGCAGGAGTGTAGGAACGGTTGTCACTGCTGAAACCAATGTTCAGGAGCTTACTGATTTAATGGTCGGTAAGTCCGTTTCTTTGGAAATTGAGCATCCGATTGTTGAAAAGGGAGATACCCTGTTGGACATCAGAAATCTCAGCGTTGTAAGAGATGACGCTTCACAGGCGTTAAACGCGGTATCCTTTCAGCTGTTTGGCGGAGAAATCCTTGGTGTGGCAGGTGTTTCAGGCTGTGGTCAGAAGGAGCTTTGTGAAGCGATCGCCGGCTTGATTCCGGTAGAGCCCGGTTCCGAAATTCTGTATAAAAATGAACATATTGAAGGACAGAGCCCCCGTTCGATTATAAAAAAGGGCATCAGCATGAGTTTTATTCCCGAGGACAGACTGGGAATGGGTCTGGCGGCTTCGCTGGGAATTACGGATAATATGATGCTTAAGAGTTATATTGACCGCAAGGGTCCCTTCGTTGACCGAAAGAAGGCCAGAAAACTGGCCAAGAAGGTTATACAGGAGCTGGAGGTCGTAACGCCCGGAACGGAAACCCCTGTAAGGCGTCTGTCCGGCGGTAATGTGCAGAAGGTATTGCTGGGAAGAGAAATCTCTGCGGATCCCAATGTGATTATTACGGCATATCCTGTACGGGGACTTGATATTAACTCTTCCTACATGATCTATAATATATTAAATGAGCAGAAGCAAAAGGGTGTCGGTGTTCTTTTTGTAGGTGAGGATCTGGATGTTATGCTGGAGCTGTGTGACAGAATTGTAGTACTGTGTCACGGCAAAGTAACCGGCATTGTAGATGCCGCTGAGACCTCCAAGGAAGAACTGGGGCTTTTGATGACGGATGCTTACAGTAAGAGCGAAGATACGGCTCCCGTTACCATGGAAGAGCAGCTGATACCGGAGGTGAAGGCTGCCGATATGGCTTCGGCAGATATTGAAAAATCCGCCTCTGTACAGAGAAAGAAAAAGCCTGCCAGGGTCAAGCGGCAATTTGTGCGTATTGCGAAAAAAGGAGATGTGTCTCTGGCACAATCTGTCCTTATGTATGCAGCCGCGATCTTGATTGCCATTGTTATGGGTGGCCTGTTTATTATGGCCATCGGGCAGAATCCCATTGAATATTATAAGACCGTTGTGCAAGGGTGTTTTGATAATGCCATATATATCAGAGGCTTTATACGGATTGTCATTCCCTTGATCATAACCTCTCTGGGTATTGCTGTTGCTTTTAAGATGAAGTTTTGGAATATCGGTGCCAACGGTCAGTTTATCATTGGTTCTATTGCGGCTACCACAGTTGCCTTTGCCCTGGGAGATACCCTGCCGCAATGGCTGACGCTGCTTATTATGCTGGCTGCAGGTGCCATAGGAGGCGGACTCTTTGGCTTACTGGTGGCTTTCTTCAAGGTAAAATTCACCACAAGTGAGACGCTGCTCACATTGATGTTTAACTATATTGCATATTATTTACTTACCTACCTTAAACATCTGATGTTTTTCAGAACCGTCTCTGAGACGGGGCAGGTATTCCGGCCGGAGTTTAAGGCGCTGCCGGAGTCAGCCTGGCTGTACACTGTGAATTTCGGAAAGGTCAATGTGGATATTTCACTGTTTGTGGCAATTCTGACAGCGGCTTTGCTTTTTATCTATTTCAGATACACAAAGCAGGGCTACGAGATTGCTGTTGTAGGGGACAGCCCCAATACAGCAAGATACGCGGGTATGGATG
>CBCSVZ010000301.1:0-2017 GCA_965143695.1 uncultured Oscillospiraceae bacterium | reverse complement strand
TGCATCAGCTCATCAATTGTAACCTCGGGATTGTCTATAACTTCAATAATACCGTCAATAACCTCTCCCAGATTGTGCGGAGGGATGTTCGTTGCCATACCTACGGCAATACCGGAGGATCCGTTTACCAGTAAGGACGGAAATCTGGAGGGCAATACCGACGGTTCCATTTCATGCTCATCAAAGTTAGGGCGGAAATCCACCGTGTCCTTGTTGATGTCAGACAAAAGCTCCATTGCGATCTTAGACATTCTGGCTTCGGTGTACCTGTATGCGGCAGGAGCGTCTCCGTCCCGGGAACCGAAGTTTCCGTTGCCGTCTACCAGCGTATATCGCATTGAGAAGTCCTGTGCCAGACGAACCAGGGCGTCATAAACAGAAGCATCGCCGTGAGGATGGTATTTACCAAGTACGTCGCCGACGGTTGCCGCGCATTTTCTGTATGCCTTATCGGGAGTAATGCCCTGCGCATACATAGAATACAAAATTCTTCTGTGTACCGGCTTCAGTCCGTCTCTTACATCCGGCAGCGCTCTGTCAATGATAACGCTCATAGAATATTCAATGAACGCTCTTCGCATTTCCTGCTCGATATCTCTTGGGATTACGCTGTCCTCAGGGATATTGTATACTACGTTGCCTTTGTCGCTTTTATCATTCATCGTATAAAGACTCCTTTTACAGTGAATATGTTCTTACATATATCCCCGATTATAGCATAATTTGCCCAAAAAGTCTATACTTGAACCTCTTCCATGGGGGCTTCAATGCCATTCGCCTTCTTGGGAATACGCACCACAAATTCAAAATAATCGCCTCTGTCAAACTGTGCTGCTTTCGCGTCTACGCCGGACAGCTTCAGCAAATTGATCGTCTCTTTGATGGTATTTACAAAGATTCTTATATTTTTAACTACCTTCTTGGTCCTGCCTCTGCTGTCTACAGCCATTTCCAGATCCGATTTCTTCAGGACCGGATCAACGCCCGGCTTATTGATTCTTTCCAAGGTAAGCTTTACAAGCTCCTCTGTGTTTTTAACGTTATAATCTCTGTCACACACCGTCTTGGCAACCTTAAACTGCAGTTCTTCGTTGGGGAGCTTCAACAGCGCTCTTGCATGTCGCTCCGAAAGTCCGTAATCCGCAATAAGCTTCTTGACCGGCCCGGAAAGCCTGAGCACTCTTATTTTGTTTGCTACAGCAGACTGGCTCTTTCCCACCCGCTGTGCCAATTCCTCCTGTGTAAGCCCATGATCTACCAGAAGGCTGTAATATCCTTCCGCCTCTTCTAAAAAACCGAGATTTTCGCGCTGCAAATTCTCCACTAACGCAATGATGGCAGAGTCCTCATCATTGATATCCGTCACCAGCGCGGGGATTTCTTTGGCACCGGCCATCAGCGAAGCCCGAAGCCGTCTTTCCCCCGCAATCAATTCATATGTACTGCTGTTAATTTTACGCACACTGATCGGCTGAAGAACTCCGTACTCTTTTATAGATTCCGCAAGCTCTGCCAATCCTTTTTGTGAAAAAGTTTTTCTGGGTTGATACGGGTTCGGTAAAATTTTATTGATAGGTATTTTCTGCACCTGTTGTGCTGCCTGTACATGAACTACATCTCTCCCCTTTGTCCGTCCTAACATAAAAACACCTTCCTTTGTAAAAATGCTTACAAGGTCTCTTTCTACGGCAACCGGTTTTTTCCCTTTTTTTTGCTTGTACAAATTTTCACACTAGTCCATAATGTCCTGTTTTTTTGACTTAAAGCAGCGGCTTCTTTGTAGGAAGGCCTGCTTTTCTGGGGTATTTAGACGGAATCTGTCGATTCTTCTCCACTACAAAAATACACCTTTGCAGTTCTGAATGTTCCAGTGTAAACGTGTCTTTCTGAATCAGTCTTCCTCCCAATATATCAAGCGCTTTATCAAATTTTTCCTCAGAAGCATTGGCCCCTTTCATGGCAAGGAACCTTCCGCCATTCTTAAGAAGGGGCAGACAGTATTCCAGCAGCACCGGCA
>CBCSVZ010000300.1:0-2019 GCA_965143695.1 uncultured Oscillospiraceae bacterium | reverse complement strand
TCGGCAGACGCGCTTTTTTCATACCCTGACGCAGTAATATGGCACGGAAAATCGGTATTTCATAGCACATCCACTTGCTCCACGACGGATCCGGAGGATGTGCTTTTTTGTTGCCCGGTATGGGCGTAAATGGAGGCGAAAGCAATGAACGGACATGCAAGGATTCAGGCAGCAAAATATTGGACATTTTTTCGCATCTTTCAAAATCCCCTTGCGTTCGTACTTGACCGTTGCTATAATATACTTGCATAACTCCCATGGAGTTTCGCTGGTATGAAGATACAACTCCGTGGAAATGCTACCTGTACGGAGGTGTTTGTATGGCAATCGTAAGCGATGAGCAGGTCATCAAGGTGCTGCGGCAGTATAACCCCTGGTGGCGCAATCCGCTGGCAATCAAAGAGGAAAACAAGCCGCAGAAAAGGCTTGCCTATTACGAAGCATTGAGAATGATTTCGCACAAAACGATTCGGCGGTTTGCCGTTTTATCCGGCGCAAGGCGTGTCGGCAAGACGACGATCATGTATCAGATGATGAACAGCCTGATCGACGAGGGCGTAAACCCCAAAAATATCCTGTATGTATCCTTCGACAATCCGATTGTAAAGCTCGTCAATGTGGAGGCAGTCCTTTCTATCTACGAATCCCTTTATCCCATAGAGGGAACAAGGTATATCTTCCTCGATGAAATTCAATATACGGAGCATTGGGAACTCTGGATGAAGGTCATCTACGACAGCCGGAAGGACATACGGCTTACAGCGACCGGCTCGGCCAGCCCGATATTGGAAAAAGGCTCGACCGACAGCGGGACGGGGCGATGGAGCATCCTGAAGATACCCACCATGTCGTTTTATGAGTATTGTCGTCTGCTGCAAATTGAAGAGCCGATTCTCCCGGACAATTTGCGGCTCACAAAGCTCGTAAAAATGAGCAAAGCGGAGTTGGGCGATCTGATGGATCGGTTCGCGCCGCTGGAGGTGCATTTCAACCGCTACCTTATGATCGGTGGCTTTCCTGAGCTTGTATTATCCGACGATGATATGTATGCACAGCGGATGCTGCGGGAAGATGTGGTGGATAAGGTTATCAAGCGTGATGTTCTGACACTTTTTAATATCCGAAGCCCGCTTCTGATGGAAAAACTGTTTTTGTATCTCTGTATGAACTCAACGGAAATTTTCAGCGTGACCACGGCGGCAAAGGAATTGGAAAATACCTCTGCCGCTACAATAGACAGCTATATCGAGGCGCTTGAAATGTCTAACCTGATTTATCTGTCGAAGCCGATGGATGTGGGCAGCAAGGGTGCTTTGAAGGGCAAGCCGAAGATATACATTGCCGACGCCGCCATACGCAACGCCGTTCTGATGATAGACGACGTTCTTTCGGATGAGCGAGAGCTTGGGGCGATGGTGGAAACGACGGTATATAAGCATATCGTATCCTTCTATCAGGGCAGCACGGCGCAGCTCGGCTACTTCAGAAAGGCAAAGGATAATCAGAAAGAGGTCGATGTGGTCATTGAGCTGCCCCGTGAAAAGATTCTCTGTGAGGTAAAATACCGCAACAACTCCCATATACCTGCTACGGACGCCATCGTCGAACTCTGCAAGGATGAAAGTGCAAAGGTCACAAGCGCATTTCTCATCACGAAACAGTTGGATGACTTCGGCATTGCAAAGCACGAAACCCATGTGCCGATTCTGCGTGTGCCCGCCATTGCGTTTCTGTATCTGCTGGGAAAGGCGGAGGCAGACGGACAAAACGGAAAAATGTAATACCAACGGCACAATGCCCGCTTGTCACAACAGGCGGGTATTTTTCTGCCAGATTTATTGGTGAGTGGTCTTGCGCTCATACTTTTATCTGACGGATATGCCTGCATATTCTATTTCCCAAAATCAAAAAATTTTCAATTTCGGGAAATAGAAAGTCAACTTAATAGATACAGCTCCTTATACATTGATCTCGATTGCCGGGAATCCTCCGGTGAAAAATGTCGCTGTGTATTTCAGG
>CBCSVZ010000299.1:0-2050 GCA_965143695.1 uncultured Oscillospiraceae bacterium | reverse complement strand
TATTGTGACCCTTCTCAAACTCCGCGGTTACTTTTTTGGAAAGGCCCTGACTGCCCGGAACATCATAGGGCGCCATAGACATGCTTCCGCAGATCTGGGCAACATTCGGTATAATTTTTGTCTCGGGTATCACTCTTGCGATGCTGAACGCCACCAACGCCGGCGGATGGGCATGAAGGATACCTCTGATATCAGGTCTTGCTCTGTAAATTCTCTCGTGTACGGGGAACTCACTGGAGGGCTTGTGTATACCGATCACGGTACCGTCAGGCTTTACCTGAACAATATCGGCTCTGGTAAGCGTTCCTTTATCAATACCTCCGGGTGTGATCCATATGTCCCCGTTGTCATCCAAAATTGAAAGGTTCCCGCCTGATGTGGTTGTCATGCCATAGGAATAGATTCTTTCCATCAGCATCACCAGCTGGTCTGCAGGATGTAACATTTCAAAATTCATAACATCATCACCTTTTCTTTATTCTCGCCTATTATTATAATCCTAAATAGGGATATCGGCAACATAAAACAAGTTAAATATTTTTATCAAATGCTCCATATACCGCTCCGGAGTCTGCAGAGGCTCAGGCTGCCAGTTGGCAAAAACCACATTTTCCCCCGCCAGTTTTTTATACTTGGCAAAGCTGGCATTGGCCGCGTTGACAATCCGTCTGGCACCGATCATATCCGTGTTTCTGATAACCGCGGCTACAGTCCCGTTCTTACAGGTATAGTCAGTAATCTTCGCCATTTCAATTTCTGCCTTTTTGTACAGGATCGTCTTGTACCTGCGCTCATCCGCTCTGCTGTTTATAAGAGGCTTTTTTCCTTCCGCCGCTGCCATACAAAGCCAACCCCATTCAGGTACATATTCTTCAAACATACTCATTGCGTGTACCTCCTAAGTCTCTTTTTGTGTCAGGAAGTATAGCGCCGAAGCATGACAGCAGCAGTCGAAGTCCGTCGACCTTTATTTTAAGAAACCGTCGATAATCTTCTGCACAGCCTCCTCTTCTGTAAGACCCAGTGTCATCAGCTTGATCAATTGCTCCCCGGCAATCTTTCCGATCGCAGCCTCATGGATCAAAGAAGCATCCACATGTGCGGCTACCAGCGCAGGCATCGCCTCCACTCTGGCACTGTCCATAATGATCGCGTCACATTCCGAGTGTCCCGTACAGGGGGCGTTGCCTCTGATTTTGGACTTGAATATCTGCGCGGATTCCCCTTTGGCCACGGAACGCGAAATCAGATCCACCCCTGTGTTCTCTCCGTTCAGCTCGATATCAAAATCCGTTTCGGCATACTGTGCCCCTTCCGTCATGATCTTCTCCCGAACGACCATTTTGGCTCCTGCCGCCAGTGTTCCCCGGGTCGTTCTCCGGGTATAGTCTACACCGCCGATCTGGGTCGTATCCATTTCAATATAGGCATTTTCTTCCGCAAAGACCTCCGTGACGGGATTGATATTCTTCTTTTCTTCGGAATTTCCCTGGCCGATGTGCTTTTCAAGATATACGATCCGGGCGTTTTTGCCCACAAAGAACCGATGGATCCCGTTATGGGTAGAATCTCCGTGACCGTCAGTGTGTACACCGCAGCCTGCCACAATGACGACCTCTGCATCCTCTCCGATATAGAAATCATTGTAGGCCAGATCCTCCACGCCGCTCTTGGTAATACAGGCCGGAATATACACTTTCTCATCCTTCGTTCCGGGCGCTACCCGGATATCGATGCCGGACCGATCCTGCTTGGGCGTTATCTTAATATTCTTTGTAGACGCTCTTCCCGCACAGCCGCTGTCCTGGCGTATATTGTAAGCCACATTGGTAAAATCAATTCCTTCTTCTCCGGGAATCCGGGATACGATCTTTAAGAGTCCCGCCGTTATGTTGTTAAAATCCGGTTGTACCTTATCCATTGCTATTTTACCGCCTTTCCGCTTGCACAGCATCTGCCGCCGCAGGCTCCCGGGCCCTCCGAAAGGAGCTCCGGCAGAATATCCCCTGTGGCCCCCTGAGAAACGACCCTGCCCGCTGAAATCACCACG
>CBCSVZ010000298.1:0-2056 GCA_965143695.1 uncultured Oscillospiraceae bacterium | reverse complement strand
GCCTTGTACATTCTGTCCCGCCCTGGCGTCCGCAGCTATCTATACACCCGCGCAGCCGTCTTCATAAAAGCAAAGCATCCCAGACCTACACCGATGGTAAGCCGGGGCGCTTTCTCTATTATACTTCTTATAACCATTAACAGGAAACCCGCTGCAACGGTAAACAGGTTTCTCTGCTGTACCTTTCGGCAATTCATTTTCTCATGTAATCCTCATTGCTCTCATTGCATTTATGATCGCTATAAATGATACACCAACATCGGCAAAAACTGCAAGCCACATATTTCCAATTCCTACAGCGCTTAAAATCAGGATCAATATTTTTACCGCCAGAGCAAATACAATATTTTCCCGGACAATTCTGAGCGTTTTGCGCGCGATTTTAACAGCGGTAACAATTTTGGATGGCATATCGTCCATTAAAACCACATCCGCAGCTTCGATCGCCGCATCAGAGCCCATGGCTCCCATGGCAATGCCCACATCGGCACAGGTGAGTACAGGCGCATCGTTAATGCCGTCTCCTACAAAGACGGTCTTCCCCTTCTGAGTGCTTTCCTGCTTCAAAGCTTCTACTTTATCTGCCTTATCGCCCGGAAGCAGGTGGCTGTAAACCTCATGGATACCGAGCTCCGCTCCCACTTTTTCGGCTACGCTGCCGTTATCCCCTGTCAGCATAACAAGCCGCTTCACACCGCAGTTCTTTAATTCCTGTACAGCTGACTGCGCGTCCTTCTTAATGCAGTCCGCAACCACGATCGCGCCGGCATATTCTCCGTCTACGGCCACATAAATACAGGTCCCCGTCTCCTCTGCTTTCCTGTACGCAACATGCTGCTCCTGCATATAGGTCTCATTTCCCGCATGAATTCTGTGTCCCTCTAAGAGCCCGGTGACGCCTCTGCCCGCGATTTCACGGCATTCCGATACCTTTCCTGCTTCCATTTTACCGAAAGCAGTCTTTACCGATTCCGCAACGGGATGATTGGAATAGCACTCCGCATAGGCAGCATACATCAAGATATCCTGCTCTCTTCCGACCCAGTCCGGCGCGGGTAAAATATCGCTTACCGCAAAGCGCCCCTCTGTAAGGGTACCTGTCTTGTCAAATACAACGGTCTCAACCTTCGCCAGTGCCTCCAGATAATTGCTTCCCTTCACCAGGATTCCTTTTTTAGAAGCTCCCCCGATACCGCCGAAAAAGCTGAGCGGAACAGAGATCACCAGCGCACAGGGACAGGACACAACCAAAAACATAAGCGCCCGCCTTATCCATTCCGTAAAAGGCTCCTGCAGGAGAA
Source organism: uncultured Oscillospiraceae bacterium (assembly GCA_965143695.1). Lineage (GTDB taxonomy): Bacteria > Bacillota > Clostridia > UBA1212 > SIG427 > CABQMV01. Next base: position 755 of record CBCSVZ010000298.1, on the reverse strand, counting down.
GCGGCGGCAATACTGCCAGCAGGACAGCGGATAGCACAACTGCCGGCGTATAAATTTTCGCAAAGCGCGTAATAAAGTTCTCACTCTGAGCCTTCTTCTCCGCAGAATTCTCCACCAGATCCAATATCTTGGATACGGTGGATTCCCCGAATTCCCTGACGGTTTTTATTTTAAGCACGCCGCTTAAATTCACAAATCCGCTCAGGACATCCGAGCCAGGCTGCACATCTCTGGGCATAGATTCTCCGGTCAATGCCGATGTGTTTACCGAAGAACAGCCCTCTGTTACGGTACCGTCCAGTGCCACCTTCTCGCCGGGGCGCACCAAAATGATGTCGCCTACACAAACCTCCTCGGGAGGAACTCTGCGTTCACAGCCGTCCCGCAACAGTACCGCGCTGTCCGGACGCAGATCCATCAAATCGGAAATCGACTTTTTGGAGCGATCCACGGAGAGATCCTGAAAGAATTCGCCGATCTGATAGAACAGCATAACAACTACGGCTTCCGCATAATCCCCCAATACCCATGCGCCGATTGTGGCAATGGACATCAAAAAGCACTCGTCGAAGATTTCACCTTTAAAAATGTTTTTCAGGGCCTTCCACAACACCTGGGCCGCTACGATCAAATAAGGAATCAAAAACGCCAGGAGCTTCCAGAAGCCTTCAAGAGGAAGCAGGAGCGCAGCAACCAGAAAGACACCGCTGCATATGATTTTGATAAGATTCTCTTTCAATTCTCTATCCATATTG
>CBCSVZ010000297.1:0-2058 GCA_965143695.1 uncultured Oscillospiraceae bacterium | reverse complement strand
TATGCTGGGACTGCCTCTGGAGTTATTCACTCCTGTATTTGCCATGTCGCGTATTGTGGGCTGGAGTGCGCATATGATCGAGGAGAAAATTAATATGGGTAAGATCATCAGACCGGCCTACATGAGTATTGCACAGAGAAGACCGTATATTCCCAGTTCGGAAAGATAGGTGTTAGCGTGGTGTTGAGGATGAGAGACCTGAAAAAGAAAGCACTGTTATCATTGTTGCTGTTCATTCTTTGCGCCGTCTCTCTTTCTGCCTGTAATGTAAATGAAGAAGCGGACGGCCCTAAAGTCACGCCGGATACAGGCAGTTATCTCAAACTGGAAGTGAAGGATTCTTTAGGAGCTGTTGCCTATCCGGAGGCAGGACGCGGCGCGGCTGACTTCGCCCCTTGCTTTATCCAGTACAAGAACGGAGATATAGACGGCTGGTATACAGTAAGTGGCGCAATGACAGGAGAGACCTGGATCGTTCATAACACCTATGATTCCGATAAAAAGACCTGGTCCGCATATAAGGGTGTCATACAGACGGAGTCCGGCACCCTGACTTCCTATTCCGTTTCCCAGCCCTCTGCTGTGAAAATGGGAGATTTCTACTATGTGGCCTATACAGGCAGCTCCAATAATGAAGAGGGTACCCAGGGCAACTGCAGCGGCATCTTTGTAGCCAGAGCGAAGCAGGCCGAGGGACCCTATGAAAAGTGGAACGGCGAAGGCTGGGGAGGTTCCCCAAAGCCCTTTCTCTATTACGACGGACCGGATACCATGCAGGGAGCCGGCGGTGTGTCTCTGGTTGAGCTTGACGGTACGCTGTATATTTATTACACCTGGAATTCTGCGGACCGAACCGGAACTCCCGTCAGTGAGATCAGACTGGACAAGGCCAGCGCCCAGGATCCGGACTGGCCCGGGGCTCTGCAGCCCTATGGCAGCGTCTGTAAAGGCAAAGGACAGACCTCTGATCTGGAGGTGAAATACTCCGAGGAGACGGGGAAAATGTTTGCCGTCGGGATCGAATCTGTTTCTGATACCGACCGTGCGATCGTCTGCTTCGAAGGAAACACCCCGGAGCAGCTTACAAGAGTCTCCGCAGTAAGAAGCGGCATTTATAATTCTATATCCAGTATCGGCATCTCAGGAAGCGTCAACGGACATATCAGAGCGCCGGAGAACGGTAAGCCTTTTATCATGTATTCCTATGAAAGCATGACCGGTAACGGATACACCTACCGGATCGGCTGGGCAGCCGCGGGACTGTTCCTGGCTGAGCACACGGATATCAGCGGTAAGCCGGGCTATCTTACGGAGGGAGCCTATCTTACAAGTTCACCGGTAAAGGAAACAGAAATTATGTCCGTGTTTGCGGATTTGGGCTATCAGGAGCTTGTAACGGATACTACAAAGCCGATTTCTCTGTCTGTAATGGATCAAAAGGGAAATATTACCCCTCTGCCCGCGGCAAGAAAAGCGGAGGTCGTATTTTCCGATTATGACGAAGACATCATTGCGATTGAAAACGCGGTGTGCCGCCCGCTGAAAGGCGGAATTACCAAAGTAAAGGTTTCTCTGGACGGAGCCAGTTCGTATTTTACGGTGGCAGTATATGAAAATCTGAATGAAAAGCAGGAACGCATTTTGTCTATTGACAGCTTCCGTGATACTGTCAGAGTGTCGCTCTCAGAAAAGTCTGCCGTTCAGCTCAGAGCGATTGCAGAAAATTCAGACGGGACCTATTGGGAGATTTACAGGGACATTACTTATTCGGGATATGATAAAGAAATTGTCCAGATTAACAGTGAAGGAACGGTGACCCCCTTAAGCGAAGGCAAGACGGAGGTTACCATGACCTATAGACAGCTGGAATGTAAAATAACAGTTATCGTAACATCATAAGCAGGAGGAAATCATATGAGAATTAACACAAAATGCGTGCAGGGAGAATACGAACCGAAAAACGGAGAACCGAGAGTTCTGCCGATTGTACAGAGTACAACCTATAAATACAGCTCTGCAAAGGAAATGGGTGATCTGTTTGATTTAAAAACAGACGGC
>CBCSVZ010000296.1:0-2061 GCA_965143695.1 uncultured Oscillospiraceae bacterium | reverse complement strand
CATCCTCTGCCCGCAGCAGGTGGGCCTTGCTCTTTACTGTCACCTGAATTTTCATTTCTCTTCCGAAAGCCCGAGTGGCACATTGGGCCAGCAAAGGATAGTCCCTTTTGTCTAACATCTTCGCCATGTTTTCGTTGTCAAATAAAATGCAGAGGGTATCATTGCCCATGAGACAGCCGGTACTGCCTGTGCGTATGAGGGCGGCGACGGATGCTTTGCCTCTGTCGCTTACAGCGCTTAAGAAATCGCTCCAGTCCAGTTCGTCCTCAATCGGGGAGAGGGCAGGTGACTCCTGTGATCCGGCCTCCGGCCTTTGCTCCGGCTCCGCTGCCACAGAAGGGGCCGCGGGGGGAGTCTGCATTTTACCTGCGGTGCGGTAGGACATCTTGATACCCGAGGCTGTCAGGTCTGCCAGACGCTGCTCCAGCAGATTGATTCGGTCTCTCAAGGCCATGTCGCTGTCCTCTGTGCGTCTGTCGCAGAGCTTCAGCATACCGGCTTCAAATACGATTTTACGCTGTACAGCCCATTTGATACTGTTATCCAAAAGGGACAGCTCTTTGATTAAATAGGTAATTTCGGAAATATTGGTCATTGCCGCCAGCTCTTTGAGCCGTTCCAGTTCTTCGGGGCTCTCCACCAGCATCCCTCCGGGATTGCGTACCGTAAGAACGATCATGATATCTCGCAGCATGTTCATGATCTCGCCGATAAAATTAGAGGGATCTCTGCCGTCAGCAAAAATTTTATCAATGTATTCCAGTATGGCAATGCCGTCTGAGGCCAGAAGACTACCGCAGAAGCCTTCCACTGTTTCTCTGTCCAGAGAGCCTGAGACGCTGCGGGCAGCTTCTATGGTGATATTGCCCTGTGAGGAACCTATGGTCTGATCCAAAAGACTGATGGCATCCCGCAGGGCGCCGTCGGCTTTCTGGGCAATGAAGGAAAGGGCAGCGGGCTCATAGTCAACATCGCTGTGCTGGCATATTTCCTCCAGCCTTCCTGTAATACCGTCTCTGGAGATCCTTTTGAAATCGTATCGCTGGCATCGGGAAAGAATAGTCACCGGGAGCTTATGGGGCTCTGTAGTTGCTAATATGAATATAACATTGGCAGGAGGCTCCTCCAATGTCTTCAGCAGCGCATTGAAGGCGCCGTCGGAAAGCATGTGTACCTCATCGATGATGTATACCCGGTAAGCAGCCTGTGTCGTGGCATATACGGATTCTTCTATGATCGTTCTGATATTATCTACGCTGTTGTTGGATGCGGCGTCAATTTCGGATACGTCCAGAATACTTCCGTTGAGCAGACCTTTACAGATCTCACATTGGTTACAGGGGTTGCCGTCAACGGGATTCAGACAGTTTACAGCCCGGGCAAATATTTTCGCAACGGTGGTCTTACCTGTTCCCCGGGTGCCGCAGAAAAGATAGGCGTGTGCAATTCGCTTTTGCTTCACCGTGTTTTTTAATATTGAAACAACGCTGTCCTGTTCGACAACTTCATCGAATGTCTGGGGTCTCCACTTTCGGTATAGAGCGATATATGCCATGCTGATCACCACATTTTGATATAAATAAAGCCGGGGAACTTACGGCACACGCAAGGGTTTGCTTACCGCTGCTTCCTTCCGGACCTGACGGGGTTCACAAATTTACGTTGCGTAAGACCCGGCTGAAATATTATACACTGACGGGGCGCGAACTGCAAGGGGGGCAGATACAGAAAAATAACCGTGCTTTCGCTACTTTCCACAAAATGAGACGGCGGCAGCTTGGCTCATTGTGGAAAGACGCCGGTTCCCACCGGTTTTCCACAAAATAAGAGACAGAGGGAGCTGGCCTATTGTGGAAAAACAGCAGATTTCCCCTGCCTTTCCACAAAATGGGATGACGGCAGCTTAACCTATTGTGGAAAAACGCCGATTTTCCCTGTCTTTCCACAAAATGAGACAGGAAGAACCTTGCCGATTGTGGAAAATGACTGCGCTTCGCGGGAACACGCTTCTCTCTTCTACAGTACTCTTTGCAGCGTCTCCAGATTTTCTTCCATTAAATC
>CBCSVZ010000295.1:0-2078 GCA_965143695.1 uncultured Oscillospiraceae bacterium | reverse complement strand
ATGACATCCTTGGCAATGCCGAAGCCTCCGTAAATAATAAACAGAGAAACCGCAAGACTCATAATACCGTCAATAATGTACCAATGGGTAAAATGGCTTATGAGCGTGGCACAGATCACAACAAAGGTCGCGGCCACATCGTTGATGCTGTCCTGTGCAGTAGCAATCAGTACGCTGGAGTTGATTCTCTTGCCCAGATAGCGGTTATAGAGAAACATCCATACCTTTATCAGCATCGAAAGCCCCAGTATGACCATAAGCACTCCGTTGAAATTCATAGGCTCCGGATTTCTGATTTTATCAATAGAACCGGTCAGCAGCTGAAAGCCTACGATCATAATAATAAAGGCTACAATTAAAGAAGCTATGTATTCGAATCTGCCGTGGCCGAAGGGATGCTCTTTATCGGGACGTTTGTTGCTCATCTTCGCACCCAGTATGCTGATCAGGGAAGATCCCATATCTGACAGGTTATTGAAGGCGTCCGACATAACAGCCATACTGCCGATCCCCATACCGATGAATAATTTTACGCAAAAGAGCACCAGATTGCAGCAGATCCCCAGGACACCGCCCAGCACCCCGTAGCGTTCCCTTACGTTGCGGTCGCCGACATTATCACAATCCTTTATAAACAGTCTGACCAATAGCTTAATCATAATTTCTCATTCCTCAAATCCTATTCATTTTATGCAAATAGAAACAGCTTCTATTACAATGTTCTTAACAAAGATGTCAGACACCGGATTTTACCCGGCGCACAAGCGTATCAGCCGGCACAAAGAAATCCGTCTGCACCCGGACATCCATCATGGCATGGGGCGCTGTATCAATGGCCGTACCCTCTGCATCCGTCATACTGTCTACGGTCTGGGAAACAGCCCTTTGCCCGGGAATCAGGAAATCCAGAGTATCCCCCAACCTGAAATTTCCCCGTTGGGAGATACAGACCTCCCACTTTCCTGTTCCGATTTCCCTGCACTGCGAGGTGATCCCGATAAAGTCACTGTTTCGCATATAGGAGGAAGTCGAATACACCTGCTCTCCCCGTTTCCCCAGGTAAAATCCCGTCGTGTAATCTCTGTGACTGACCATGGAAAGCTCCCGCATCAAATCGGCAATCAGCCCGCGATCTTCCGAATAGCCTTCCGGATCTCTCCAGCAGGCATCGATTGCCCTTCTGTAGGCAGAAACAGTAACACCCGTGTAGTATTCACTCTTCATACGGCCTTCTATTTTCAGGGAGCCGATCCCCGCCTCCATCATCTGGGGGATATATTCCAGCATACACAGATCCTTGGAATTAAACAAAAAGGTGCCCCTCTCATTCTCATAAATCGGAAGATATTCTCCCGGACGCTGCTCTTCTACCAAGCGGTAGTTCCATCTGCAGGGCTGGGCGCAGTCTCCTCGGTTGGAAGACCGCCCCGCCATATAGTCACTGAGCATACAGCGTCCCGAATAGGACATACACATAGCCCCGTGCACAAAGGCCTCCAGCCGGATATGACTGTCACAGTCAACACCGTTCGCACGCAAATTCTGATTAATTTGAGAAATCTCGCTTAAAGAGAGCTCTCTGGCAAGATTGATCCGCTCGCAGCCCATATCAAGCCAGGCCTTGCAGGTCCGCCAGTTTAGATTATTCGCCTGGGTGCTTACATGGATCTTCAGCTCCGGGACAGCTTCGCGGACCATCTGTACAGCGCCCAGATCGGAGATAATGACGCCGTCCGCATCCATGCGGTAAAGCTCCTGTGCGTAGCGCTTCATCTGCTCCAGATCTTCATTGCGGGCCAGAATATTCATAGTCACATAGACGGATTTTCCCCGTTCATGGGCATAGGCAATGGCCTCTTGCATTTCTTCCGGGGTAAAATTATCTGCCCTTGCCCGGAGGCCAAAGACATTGCCGCCTATATATACGGCATCTGCTCCGTACCGAATAGCAGTTTTCAATTTGGTAATGTTCCCTGCGGGACAGAGAAGCTCCGGTTTCTTCATCACAGTCTGATTCCTTTCAAAGAGTAAGTATAGCAAAAAGCAAGCCGGCTCGTCAATTCACTCCGGTGTAATTT
>CBCSVZ010000294.1:0-2079 GCA_965143695.1 uncultured Oscillospiraceae bacterium | reverse complement strand
GATTTCCCTACCGGCGCCAATATACTGGGTAAGCAGGGAATCCGGGAGGCCTACAGGACCGGCCGGGGGAAGATTATTGTAAGATCCCAGGCGGAAATTGAAGAGGATAAAAACGGCAGACAGCGGATTATTGTTACGGAGATTCCTTATCAGGTAAACAATGCCAGACTGGTTGAGAAAATTGCCGATTTGGTAAAAGAAAAACGCATCGAGGGCATCAGCGATCTGAGAGATGAATACGGGAAAGAGGGTATCAGAATTGTTATTGAAATCAAGAAGGATGCCAATGCCAATGTGATTTTAAACCAGCTCTACAAATATACTTCCATGCAGGAAGCCTTTAATGTGAATATGCTGGCCATTGTTCCCGAGAAGAGTGAGAACGGCGGTACTTATCACCAGCCTAAGATTCTGAACCTGAGGGAGATGCTGGATTATTACATAGACCACCAGAAAGAGGTTGTATCCCGCAGAACCCGCTTTGATTTAAAGAAAGCGGAGGACAGGGCACATATACTGGAAGGTGCGTTGATTGCACTGGACAATATAGATGAAGTAATCAGGATCATCAGAGCGGCCAAGACGGAAACAGAGGCGAAGGCGGGTCTGATGGAGAAGTTCGGCCTTACCGACAGACAGGCACAGTACATTGTAGATATGCGTCTGGGCCGCCTGACAGGTATGGAGCGGGATAAAATTACGGAAGAATACGAGCAGAAAAAGAAAGAAATTGCCTATTATCGGGAGCTCCTCAGTGATGAGACAAAGCTGATGGGCGTTATTAAGGAAGAGCTCCTTACCATAAAGGATAAATACGGCGATGAAAGACGCACCCGACTGATTCCTTATGAGGGAGAAATCGATATTGAAGACCTTATCAATGAGCAGGAGGTTGCGATTACACTTACGCATATAGGCTATATCAAGAGAACCCCTGCAGATACCTACAAGGCGCAGCGGAGAGGCGGCAGAGGAATCGCAGGACTCAGTACCCGGGAAGAGGATTTTGTAGAGCATTTGATTATTACGTCTTCTCACAACAGGATCTTGTTTATTACGAACAAGGGTCGTGTATATTCTCTGAAGGGATATGAAATACCGGACGCAGGCAGAACAGCCAAGGGTATGGCCATTGTAAATCTGCTCCAGTTGCAGCCGGACGAGAAAATTTCCACGGTTATTCCTATCAGCGGATTTGAAGACGGAAAATATCTGATCATAGGAACCAAGAGCGGTATTATTAAGAAAACAGAGCTGAAAGAATACAGCAATATGCGAAAGGGCGGCTTGATTGCCGTTGAGCTTCGTGACGGTGACGAGCTTGTCAATGCAAGACTTGCCGATGAGGATGACCAGATTATGATCGTAACCCGGAAGGGTATGTCTATAAGGTTTAGTGAAAAGGATGTAAGAGCAACCAGCAGAGCCTCCATCGGGGTTAAAGGCATTACCCTCAGAGACGGCGACTATGTGATCGGGATGGATGTATGCCGTGAAGGAGATACCGTCCTGATCGTAACAGAAAAAGGCTTCGGAAAGAGGACAGGCCTGGAGGAGTACAAGGTTCAGAACCGAGGCGGTAAGGGCGTCATGACCTACCGTGTATCTGATAAGACCGGGGAACTGGTTGGTATGATGCCTGTTCAGGACACGCATGATGTCATGCTGATTACTTCTTCGGGAATTATTATCAGAATGCACGCTTCTGAAATCAATGTGATAGGCAGAGCAACTTCCGGCGTCACGCTGATGAAGACCCGTGAGGATAATATGATTGTAAGCTGTGCGCGTACTGATCGGGAAGAAGAAACTGAGGATGTTGCTGTGCCGGAAACAGCCGCTGAAGCAGGAGCACCGGAACAAGAGGACGCTGTGTCACCTGAGAACGAGTAAACGTGTTGACAAAAAATGAAATTACAGTTAGGATATAGAATACGGTATTGAAAAAATTGGGAGGGTTTTTAATGAAGAGATTAACGGCTTTTTTGGTTGTGGCCGTATTGGCAGTATCCATGGCAGGGCTGTCGGTATTCGCCGCAGACGCTCCTGCTATGACGGCCAAGGCAGGTGCGGCTACCA
>CBCSVZ010000293.1:0-2088 GCA_965143695.1 uncultured Oscillospiraceae bacterium | reverse complement strand
AGGCTAACGGCGAGTTTAAAGCCGAGGCCTACAGGGAATACGGGCCTATGCCCTCCTGCCAGCCGGGCGAAATCGACCCGTCGGTTATTAAAGACTGCGTATTTCAGGTCTTAAAGGAAGTTGCTCCCCAGTGCGGAGAACTGACAGGAATGGGCATTACCTCTTTCGGCGAGACTGCCGTTTTACTGGACGAAAATGACAACCCGGTCATGAACAGCCTGCTTTATACAGATCCTCGCGGTCAAGAGGAAAGCGAGCTGCTGCGTGCGCATTTTACCGATGAGAGGATCGCGGAAATAACAGGCATCAAAGCCAGCCCCATGTTCACACTGCCCAAACTCATGTGGATCCGAAAGCACAGGCCTGAAATCTGGAGCAGAGTCCGGAAGATCATGCTCATACAGGACTACATCACCTATCTGCTTTCCGGTCAGAACGACATTGCCTATTCTCTGGCTGCCAGGACCCTTGCCTTCGATATCAGAAAGCTCTCATACAGCAGGGAGCTTCTGGATTTCGCAGGGATTGACCCTGAAATGCTTTCCAGACCCATACCGAACGGAGCAGCAGCGGGATTTATCAACAACAAATTAGCCCTGAGCCTGGGACTGCCCTTCGGCATCAGTATCATTGCAGTCGGGCACGATCAGGTGGCAGCTGCTTTCGGCGCTTCCGTATTGAATCCGGGAGACTGCGCGCTGGGTATGGGCACGGTAGAATGTATTACCCCCATGTTCAGCGGTATGCCCGCAAGAGCCGACATTCTCCATGACGGCGGCTTCGCCGTGGTTCCCTACCGGGGGAAGGATACTTTTGTAACATACGCCTTTACCTTCTGCGGCGGCGCATTACTCAAATGGTACCGGGACGGTATCGGAAGCGAAACTGCCCGCAGGCTGAAGGAAGATGGGCTGAATCCCTATCAGTATTTTGACAGCCGGGTGAAGGAGGAGCCTTCCGGTCTGATCGTGCTACCGCACTTTGCCGGTGCGGCTACCCCATATATGGACAGCTGTGCCAAAGGTGCCATACTGGGGCTGACTCTGAATACCACACCTGAGGATATTTACAGGGGCCTCATGGAGGGCGTCACCTATGAGATGCGGCTCAATCTGGAATACCTCATGGAGGCAGGCATCAAAGCAGATAAGATAACAGCCGCCGGAGGAGGAGCAAATTCCTCTGTTTGGCTGCAGATGAAAGCGGATATACTGAATATGCCCATTACCGTTTCCAGTCTGTCTCAGGCGGGAGCAGTCGGCAGTATTATTATGGCCGGGCTTACCTGCAGGCTCTATTACAGCGATGAAGAAGCCTTCTCAAAGTTCAGAGGAGCGTCCAGGACCTTCCTCCCCAGGCCGGAAATGACCGCGAAATACGATAAACTCTATGACGCATATAAAAAGGCATACAAAGCCGCAAAGGAGGTTCGCCCATGAACAACCCATATATCGGACACGACAGCCAGCTGTTCGGCGTTGAGGAACACAGACTGGTAGGCGGAAAAGGTGACGGAATGCGCCTCTTCCAGATCAAAAACGGTAAAGGACTGGAATTTACTGTCTCGGCAGACAGATGTGCAGACATCTCCAGACTTTCCTATAAAGGAGATAACTTTTCCTACTTTTCACCCTGCGGCTATGTGGCGCCGGCTTACTATGACGGTCAGGGCACGGGCTTTCTGAAATCCTTTACGGCCGGCTTTCTCACTACCTGCGGACTGCGGGCGGTGGGCTCTCCCTGTACGGATATGGGAGAAGAGCTGCCTTTGCACGGTACCATAGGAAATACGCCGGCGGAAAATGTCTGCGCCTATACGGACGAGGCTGCAATCCACTTATATGCCACGGTACGGGACACCGCAATATTCGGACCAAAACTTATCTTAAAGAGACACATCACATGCAGTCTCAAGGAGAACCGCATTACCGTTGAGGACACGGTCACCAACCAGGGCGATGCCCCCTCTCCCCTGATGATACTCTACCACATGAATATGGGCTATCCCCTGCTCAGCGAATATGCCAAACTGAAAATTCCCTCAGTAAAGGTCACCCCCAGAGATGATCATGCCGCAGAGGATATCGA
>CBCSVZ010000292.1:0-2092 GCA_965143695.1 uncultured Oscillospiraceae bacterium | reverse complement strand
AGGAGAAGGGCTTCTTACCGTAGCCGGAATATCTGGCGGCCTTCTGTGCGGCCTCCAGCTGCTGTTTCACGATTTCCTCCACCACACCGTCATTTTTACGGGAGGTAATGACCGTCTGCCTTTTCTCCGTAATGAATTTCGGTATTTCAAAATCGTCTGTATCTTCATCCCGTAAGAGCGCTGTATCCGATTCGGGCTTGGCTTTCTCTTCGGGAGACGCTTCCGTCCCGGATGTATTTTTCGCATGCTCTTTGCCCGGAAGGACATCTTCAAAGGAAAGATCTCCCACAGTAAGAGAATCAAGCTCGTTCACAGGCTCAACCTCCTGCCGGGACCTGGAAGAAAGCTCAGGCCCATACGGGCGTCCGGCCGCATCCTCACGGACATCAGGCTTAAGGGGCTTTGTAATATCCGAAAGCTTCGCATTGGAAGCCGCGGCAGCTCTGTAAAGGTCTTTCAGGATCAAGCGCGTACCGGACTGAGCAACAGGCTTGTCGACCTCTTCTGTAAGATAGTCATAATAGGAAAGCGCCAACCGCTTATACTGCATATCCTTGATGGCATTGAACATACGCATAGCGCCCACTCTGTCCCCGTTGGCAAAAAGGCATACCCCCAGAAGCATACGGGCCGGATAAAAGTCCGGATAAAGGCCGATAGCCTTTTTCAGGTTCTGGCGCGCCATATCGTCATAGCCCTTCCGTATGTACTGCAGTGCCTTGTTGTATAGGGAATAGGCCCAACGAATATCCTCGTCAAAGTTCTCTGTGGCCGCTTCGGGCATATTCATCGGGGCGAAATTCCGGGCCTCATGCTTTAAGTCGATCATTTCTACTCATTCTTTCCGCAGCAATTCTTGTACTTCTTTCCGCTGCCGCAGGGGCACGGATCGTTTCTTCCTGTCTTTGTGCTTTTGCGTATGGATACGTTGCCGCGGCTCTCCTCCTGAGGAGCGCCCTCCAGCTTCGCCTCTCCGTCGCCTGTAACTTTCCTGCGCTCAACACGCTGTCCCTTCTGAACTTTTACGGTAAATACATAGCGCAGTGCATCCTGCTGAATGGCTTTGTTCATTTCCTCAAACATATCAAAGGACTGGAACTTGTATTCTACCAGGGGATCTCTGTGTCCGTAGGCCTGCAGACCAACCTCGTGCTTGAGCTCGTCAATGGCGTCGATATGGGTCATCCAGTTCTCATCGACTGCCCGCAGAAGCATAACGCGTTCAATTTCACGCATGAGCTCTGAGCCGAATTCTTCTTCTCTTGCGCGGTATCTTTCAGAAGCCTTTTCGATCAGTTCCTCTTCAATGGTCTCTGGGGTATATTCGGAAATATGCGCTTCAATAGGTCTGATGTCCTCCGGAGAAAGAATGCCGACCAGGTCCTCATAGACGGCCTTGACACTCCAGGTATCCTTCGGCGCTTCCTTATGGCAGTGGAGCTCTGTATGCTCTATAATGCAGTTCTTGAGCATATTGGCAAAATGATCGGAAAGGTTCTCCCCATCCAATACTTTGCGCCGCTGTGCATAGATGATCTCCCTCTGCTTGTTCATGACATCGTCATACTGCAGCACATTCTTTCGGATATCAAAGTTTCTGCCCTCAACCTTCTTCTGGGCACTCTCAATGGCATTGGAAAGGATTTTGTGCTCAATAGCCTGATCCTCCTCCAGCCCCAGAGTCTCTACAATATTTTCAAGGCGCTCGGAACCGAACAGCCGCATCAGGTCATCCTCCAGCGAAATAAAGAATCTGGATTTACCCGGGTCACCCTGTCTTCCGGACCGGCCCCGAAGCTGATTGTCAATACGCCTTGACTCATGGCGCTCGGTACCGATAATAAACAGGCCGCCTGCCTCTCTTACCTTTTCCCGTTCCACCTTGATTTCTTCGTTAAAGGAATTGACGTAATCTCTGTACTTCTTTCTGGCCTCTTTCACCAGCTCATCGTCAGTATCGGCAAAGCTGTCTGCCGCGGCGATCATTTCATCGTCATATCCCTCTTTACGCATCGCCTGCTTTGCAAGGAAATCGCTGTTGCCGCCCAGCATAATATCAGTACCACGGCCTGCCATGTTGGTCGCAATGGTA
>CBCSVZ010000291.1:0-2099 GCA_965143695.1 uncultured Oscillospiraceae bacterium | reverse complement strand
GAAGGACCCTGCATATTCCTGAAATCTTGTAATACATTATGTTAAACAAAGCTTTGGAGGTAGAATATTGATTTTACATCTGGATATTATTTTTTTGAGAGTAAAGCGGAAAATCCTGCCTGCGGATATGTATTGCTCCGCTATGCGAAGGGAATGCTGAAAATACAGTGCGTTGCGGAAAATATCGCGGCTTCCTTCGGCAGAAGTGCGCTGCTGCGCGTCTCTGATTCCCTGAATATGGAAAAGCCTTTCACCCTGGGGCGAATGTATTTCAACGGAAACGGGCAGATGCTCCGGGGAGAACAGCATTTTACCCTGAACCTGCGCAGTCTCCCTCCCTTTGGAAACAAGTACGACTGTATGGAGCTTGTAAGCGAGCAGACCCGGGGGCAGATCCTCAGAACCAAGCCTGCGCCCCGGCCCCACAAAGAACCGGAAACACCCAAGGTCCCCTTCGACCCCTTTCATACGACCAACAGCGCTTACAGCTGGAGCCGGGCAGTGCGGGTGGAACAGCTGCGCCGGGAGCTTACGGAAAAAGGAATCTGTCCGTCCCCGGAGATTGCAGAAGAAATAAAAGAGGGGATGAGCCGGTACTTACATATTTTACTGGGAAGCTATATCCCCCATAACACCGGGAAACGCTACTTTTTGCTGGGGATCCCCTGCCATCAGCCGGAGAACACTCCCGATAAAATATACCGGTGGATTAATAAATGTGTAGAGCTGCCGGAATATCCGGAATTCGACGGTTACAAGCTCTACTACTACGATACGGAAACAGGCGCCGCCGTAAAAGCAGTGCTCCGCAATTAGGCACACAGCATACAGGCCACGACTGCTGAAACCAGATTGGCCGCCAAAGCCGCAGGAAGGACGCCTGTGGCTTTTTTGATGCCGCTGCCCCCCATATACACCGCCATGGTGTAAAATATTGTCTCTGTAGAGCCCATCATGACTGCGGCCGCTCTTCCTAAATAGGAGTCCGGGCCCTGCTCTTTGATAATATCCTGTACCAATGCCAGTGAGGCGCTGCCGGACACAGGTCGCATTAACACCAGAGGAAACAGCTCGCCGTCTATCCCTAATAGTTTACCGAGGGGAGAAAGCAGGTCTACCACTAATTCCATAGCGCCGGAAGCCTTGAATACGCCGATAGCCACAAAAAGTCCTATAAGGGAGGGGATAATATCCAGGATCGTTTTGGCACCCTCTCCGGCCCCCAGGGTAAAAGCGCGGAACATGTTGACTTTTCCGGTCCAGGCAAGCAGCAAGATCCCCAGCACCAGAAACGGCAGGATCAACAAAGAAAAAAGCTTCATCTGCGTCTCCTCCCGGAAATTTTCTGACATATGAAATATACGGCAACACCTGTGGCAAAGGCAGCCAGAGAGGCAATCCATATGGGGACGATAACGGAAAAGGACTCCTGACTTCCCGCAGCGGTCCTGATGGCCAATACGGTAGTGGGAATCAACTGGAAGGCTGCAGAATTGACTACCAAAAACAGACAGATGCTGCGGCTTGCAACTTCTCTGTTATAGCTCTGGGATTTTTGCAGTTCTCTTACGGCCGCAATACCTGAGGGGGTCGCACCGTTTCCCAAACCGAAAAAATTGGCCGCGAGATTTGTGATGATCTGCTTTCCCGCTTCGGGATTGTGCCGGCTCTCGGGAAAGAATTTTTGAATGGGCTTTCGGAGCAGCCGTGAGACAAAACGGATGCCCCCTGCCTGATTTAATATTTCAAGGATGCCGCACCAAAAGGCCGTAACCCCTATGATCCCGATGGAAAAGGTCACGGCCTGCCCCCCGCTTTCCAGCAAAGCGTTTCCGATCTCCTGAAGCCGTCCGTTGTAACACCCGCAGCCGATTCCGAAAATCAACATGCCCGCCCATATATAATTCAGCAT
Organism: uncultured Oscillospiraceae bacterium; assembly: GCA_965143695.1. Lineage (GTDB taxonomy): Bacteria > Bacillota > Clostridia > UBA1212 > SIG427 > CABQMV01. Next base: position 187 of record CBCSVZ010000291.1, on the reverse strand, counting down.
AGAATTTTCCCTCTTTTATATACGCTTTTTATACAGTGTATTTTGGGGTCGAAAAAATATTCCGGACAGGGGTCAGACCCCATGGCGAACCCCATGGGACGAGCCCTATGGAGTGAATCCTTATGGGGCGAACCCTGTGGAGTGAATCAGTATGGGGCGAGCCCTGAGGCACGCCCACTGGGGGCCT
>CBCSVZ010000290.1:0-2127 GCA_965143695.1 uncultured Oscillospiraceae bacterium | reverse complement strand
CTTCCGGAGACACCAGATATTTTACCATAGAAGCCACCTCCTCGGGAGTGCCGAGTCTGCCCAGGGGTGTTTCTTCTTTGAGGCTTGCGATGACCTCCGGAGTAAAAGCGGCGTTCATAGGGGTATCAATGACCCCCGGCGCGATACAATTTACGGTAATGCCGGAAGGGCCCACTTCTTTGGCTAAGGCCTTAGTCATGGAGATAATTGCGCCCTTTGCAGCGGAGTAGGCGACTTCACAGGAGGCCCCCACTTGCCCCCACATAGAGGATATATTGATAATGCGTCCGAAGCCTGCCCGAACCATTGCGGGCAAAGCATATTTTGATGTCAGAAAGCAAGAGCGGACATTTACGGCAAAGAGCCTGTCCCATTCCTCTGCGGTCATATCCTGCAGAAGCCCCCAGCGGGAGATGCCTGCGTTGTTGACAACAATATCCACCGGTCCAAATTGGGTTTGAGCGACTTCCAGAAGATCCTTCACCTGAATTTCATTACTGACATCTGCCTGCTTCAGTATGCAGCGGCTTCCTTTTTCGTTACAGCGGGCCATTGTTTCCCGGGCCGCAGCTTCCTTTTGGTGATAGCACAGTATCAGATTGTGTCCGTCTGCCGCAAGCATCTGGGCTATTGCGGCGCCGATTCCGCCGGAGGCCCCGGTAATCAGAATATTGTGTTTCATGACAACCCCTCTTTTCCTTGTTCACGATTAATTATAGGGGGTAAAATATGTTTTTGCAAGAAATTGTGCTACAATAAGAGATTGAATTAATAACTTGGAGGTTTTGCAGTGGAAATTACGGTTGTATACAAAGGAATCCTGTTGGGAGAAATTGTCGGAGATGTTTTACCGGGGGAGGACGGGCCCCACGGAGTAAAAAGGCTGCTGGCGGAAAACTTTTCTGCAGTAGCAGCTAAAATTTTTGAGCTGGCGGACGGACGGTTTTGGGCCGAAATTACCTGCAGTGTCGAAAATTTACCGGACAGGGGTCAGACCCCCTGTAACAAACCGGCGCCTAGTGCACCTCCTGTGCTACAGTATGATAAGGTTTGCGGCGCGGTGGTATTTCGAAGGGGGGGACCCAGACGGTATATTATTATTGAGAATCTGTCGGGGCACATAGGCTTTCCCAAAGGTCACTGCGAAGACGGAGAAACCGAGGAGATGACGGCTGTACGGGAGGTTCGGGAGGAAACCGGACTGGAGATCGAGCTGTTGCCTGGATTTCGGTGTGAGTCCCATTATACGGCGGAGGTTGACGGCGAAATAATTGAGAAAACGGCTGTTTATTTTCTGGCTGCTGTTGATGAGGAAGCGGTATCTATTCAGGAAGAGGAAATTCCGGACTGGTGGACGTTGCCCTATGAAGAGGCTTTGGTAAAATTGAATTTTGAAAGTGACAGGAATATTTTAAGACGGGCACAGTATTATTGCATATAGAATATTTTTTCGAGGTGCAATAATGAAGGGAAAACGATATTTTTTATGTGTTACAGCTGTGGCACTGGGGCTGTTGTGCCTTTTCACAGCCTGCAGCAAGAAGCAGGGAGATAAAGATGAATACACGCCGACAAGCAGTCTGGAGATGACAGACAGTGAAGCGGCCGCCCTGGGTGAGAAAGTCAGAGTGATACTGTATTTTACCGATTCTAAAGGGGAAAATCTCTTTGCAGAAAGCCAGTTGGCCGAATTTACCCCCAAGGACCGCAGAACGGAAAATATGGCCAAAAAGATATGTGAAATGTTGGCGGCGGGGCCTGCAAATCAGGATACATATGTAAATACCCTGCCGGCGGATTCCACAGTACGTTCTGTTAAAATGGACAAAGGGATTGCAACTGTAGATTTTAACGAAGCATTTCTCTCTAATCTGTCTACGGATCCTGCCAAGCTGAATTTAATGGTGTGTGCCATAGCCAACACGCTGACGGAGCTCAAGGAAATTAATCAGGTCATCATCACTGCTGACGGTAAGGCACCGGGGAAGCTGGAATGCGGATTTGAATTTAAAGCGACTTCCAGAAATATGGAGATTGTTTCTGCACAGGCTGCCGCTGCACAGACCGACTATTCAGAAGAGGCTTTTGCAGATGTAGCTTTGGAATGAAGAAAAAAAGCGGAAAAGG
>CBCSVZ010000289.1:0-2129 GCA_965143695.1 uncultured Oscillospiraceae bacterium | reverse complement strand
AAATTCGGGTGAGCGACGCGCCGAAGCTGATTGAAGACGGCATTATAGAAGGCGTTATGATTCCCAAGGTGGAGTGCTGCATAAATGCCATAAAGTTGGGGGTGAACCGGGTATTTATTATTGACGGACGTATTCCCCATGCAATTTTGATTGAAATGCTGACAAATGAAGGTATCGGAACCATGTTTATAGACGGATGACGGATTAAGGAGATATTTTATGGATATACAGACAATTGATAAGGAATATATCGCAAATACATATGCCCGTTTTCCCCTGACCGTTAAGAGCGGAAAGGGCTCCCTGGTATGGGATGAAAACGGCAAAGAGTACATAGACCTTTCCACGGGGATCGCCGTGAACACCTTCGGCATTGCGGATGAAGAGTGGATCCGTGCCGTAACGGCACAGCTCGGTACTTTGCAGCATATGTCCAATCTGTATTTTACCGAGCCCTGTGCCAGACTTGCGCAAATGCTCTGTGAAAAGACCGGTATGAAGAAAGTATTTTTCTCCAATTCCGGAGCAGAGGCCAATGAATGCGCCATAAAAGCGGCCAGAAAATATGCCGCGGAGAAAAAGGGGACAGACTGCTATAAGATCATCACCTTGAAAAACAGCTTTCACGGCAGGACCCTTACGACCCTTGCCGCTACGGGACAGGAAGTGTTCCATAAGGATTTTACCCCTCTTACAGAGGGCTTCGTCTATGCTGCCCCCAACTGTATAGAGGAAATTGAAGCGCTGTCCGCCGACGGCAATTGTGCGGCCGTTATGCTGGAAATTGTACAGGGCGAAAGCGGCGTAAATCCTCTGGACCGGGACTATGTACAGGCCCTTGCCGCCTTTGCAAAGGAGAAAGATATTTTACTCATATGCGACGAGGTACAGGCGGGAAACGGAAGAACCGGCCGACTGTATTCCTATATGAACTACGGAATAACCCCGGACATTGTTTCCACAGCAAAAGGACTTGCAGGAGGCCTTCCGCTGGGAGCTACCCTGCTCGGAGAGAAGGTACAGGATGTGCTGATCCCCGGCTCCCACGGCTCAACCTTCGGAGGAAATCCCGTATGCTGTGCAGCCGCCCTCAGCATTCTCAGCCGGTTGGATGAGGAGCTGCTGGCCGGAGTCCGGGCAAAATCTGACTACATCAAAAAAGAACTGGAGGGAGCCAAGGGCATTGTCAGTGTCAGCGGACTGGGGCTGATGCTGGGCTTCAGGACAGAAAAGGATGCAGGCGCTGTCATTAGAGAATGTATGGACAAAGGTGTATTGGTGATTCGGGCGAAGGATAAAATAAGGCTTCTGCCCGCACTGAATATTCCCGAAAAATTACTGGAAACTGCAGTTTCCGTCATAAAAACAGTTTGTGCGAATATTTAAAGGAGGCTTTGAAATGGACCTGAAGGGCAGAGATTTTTTGAAACTACTGGACTACACTCCGGAGGAAATCGCCTATTTGATCGATTTTGCCGCTGAGCTGAAGGCAAAGAAAAAAGCAGGCGAAGCACACCGGCTATGCGAGGGCAAGAACATTGCTCTGATATTTGAAAAGACAAGCACCAGAACGCGCTGCAGCTTTGAGGTGGCTGCAAGAGACCTGGGTATGGGCAGTACTTACTTAGACCCCTCCGGATCTCAGATCGGCAGGAAGGAAAGCATTGCCGACACCGCAAGAGTTTTGTCCGGAATTTACGACGGGATCGAATACCGGGGCTTCGGGCAGGAAATCGTGGAAGAGCTTGCTGAATATGCGACGGTTCCCGTGTGGAACGGACTGACAAACGAGTTTCATCCCACACAGATCCTTGCTGACTTTCTGACAATCAAAGAACGGTTCGGAACCTTAAAGGGGATCAATTTCGTCTATATGGGCGACGCCCGTTTTAATATGGGAAACTCCCTGATGGTCGGCTGTGCGAAAATGGGGATGCATTTTACCGCATGCGCCCCCGGGGACTATTTCCCCGATCAAAAGCTCATTGATCAGTGCCGGGCCATTGCGGAAAATACCGGGGCCGTATTACAGTTCTGCGAAGATCCCGACCTTGCAGTGAAGGATGCCAATGTGATCTATACGGATATCTGGGTGTCCATGGGCGAGCCTGTGGAGGTATGGGACGAGC
>CBCSVZ010000288.1:0-2131 GCA_965143695.1 uncultured Oscillospiraceae bacterium | reverse complement strand
GACATTTTGGCAAAGAACAAGTAGCGTAAAACCATCATCCAGAGATATGAAAAAAGAGCTGGACTCCGGCTCTTTTTTCTTGCGTGGCAGACATGAGTTATATTGCTCTAAATCCAATGCGATCTCGACAGCAAGAGAATCTGTCACATATAAATCATACCGTTTGGGTATGGGGAGCTATTTAATATATGAATTTGATTGTTTTTGGTTTGGCATTTATAATGTAGGTGTGCAGGAGGAGTAGCAGCTATGTATACGAAGCCTTTTGGTAAAAATCAGATTTCATCCCTCGGAATGGGTTGCCTGCGCCTTCCGGCAGAAAAGAGCAATCCCAACCAGATAAATCGTTCAGAAGCACACAAACTCATTGAGATGGCTTTAGAAAGCGGCATCAATTATTTTGACACCGCCTATACCTACCAAAATGGTGACTCTGAGCGGTTTCTCGGCGAAGCGCTTGGGCGGCATCAGCGGGAGAGCTTTTACCTTGCCACAAAATTTTACGCCGCTGCGAGCCGTGACATACAGAGCGTATTTGAAGAGCAGTTGCGGCGGTGTAAGACCGACTATTTTGATTTTTATCTTTTGCACGGTATGGATGAGAACTATTTCCAAGCCTATACCGATAAGACGCAGGACTATCTGGGATACCTGCTCAAACAGAAAGATGCAGGGCTTATCCGCCATATTGGATTTTCATCCCATGCTGAGCCGGAAACCCTTGCGCGTTTTCTGGAGTGGTACGACAGCTTCGACATGGCGCTGATTCAGGTAAATTATCTGGACTGGACGTTGCTGAACGCAAAGAGACAATATGAGCTTCTAACCGAACACGGCATCCCAGTATGGGTGATGGAGCCGCTGAAGGGCGGACGGCTGTCAACGCTGAATGCAGAGGCCGCCGCTATACTGAAGTGTGCCGCACCGGAGCGTTCCCTATCCTCATGGGGATTTCGGTTCCTGATGGGTTTGACGAATGTGCAGACGATACTCAGCGGCATGTCAACCATAGAGCAGCTGAAAGACAATCTGGCCACGTTTGCACAGCCCGATCCGTTGACTCCGGCAGAGCAGGATGCTTTGCAAAAGGCCGCAGACACCTTCATGAGGGATTTAGGCGCCCCCTGTTCCGGATGCCGGTATTGCTACCCGACCTGCCCGGCAGAGCTCGATATTCCTTTGTTGATCAAAGGATATAACGAGCGCAATGTCAGCGGTGAAACATGGCGGATCGCCAAGTTCAGCAGCGCCAATGGAGCGGAAAAGTGCTTGCACTGCGGTGCTTGCCTCAAGCATTGCCCTCAGAAAATAGACATTCCGAGGATTATGGGAGAGCTTGCGGCACAGGGGGGAAGGAGGTAAGACATGTTTCAGGATATATTACGACATTGTATTTATCGGGTTCCCCATATGGTGAGGTGATACGCCGATGGCGGTATTGACATTCTTGGAGAGCTATGATTTTAGTGGGAAAACGGTCGTGCCATTCTGCACGCATGGCGGAGGGGGTTCTGGCGGCAGCTTTCAAAGCGTAGAATCTGCAGCCTCCGGAGCGACTGTCTTAAATGGCCTTTCAGTTTCCGGAGCCAGCGCGGGGGACGCCAATAGCCGTGTGGTGGAATGGCTGAATGGATTGAAACTGAATTGAGGAGGATGAAATGAGAGTATTGTTGATAAACGGAAGTCCGCATGCAAACTGAGCCGGATCTGTGGCATAAAATGAGATGGCTCACGTGTTTGAAAGCTTTCATCAGCCATCGGTGTTTCATCAAGATATCTACTCCAGATTGGTGCGAAACTACGGGATGCCAACCTAATCACCACTACTTACGGATCCGCGGGCGGTTACGCCTTAACCAAACCACCAAGAGATATTAGCCTGTTTAATATTATCGTTGTCATGGAAGGAACAATCACCATGCCCGCCTTGTTGGCGGGCATGACGGGTATTACATTCAGCCTTTCCAGCATGGTAAGCCCTGTCTTGCTTCTGGTGATTGTGACAGGAGTGCTTTCAAGGAAGATGGGAAAGGAAATACCGAATGCGGTGAAAGGGTTTCGCCTGGCTTCTTATTTGTTACTGATGATTATGCCCTTTATTCTAACGTCAAGATATTAAATGTGGTTACAA
>CBCSVZ010000287.1:0-2132 GCA_965143695.1 uncultured Oscillospiraceae bacterium | reverse complement strand
GATAATCCTGCTATTTTTCAATGCCTGAATAATCCCCTCCGGGCTTTTCTCCGCTACCCGGACCAGAGCTCCTTCTTCCTGTATGTTCTCATGGTAATGGGCGTCAGAAGCTCTCATCAGCTTGTAATGTTCCAGCTCCGGGTAACGCTCCAGAAGCTTTTTTTCTTCACACTGGCAGGAAATTTCCACAAATCCGTGGGGATAGTCATAGGGCAGCATACCGAAACTGGAAAGCACCGAATAGGAATCTCTGTCTACATGGGCAGGATATGCAATGCCTCCGCACTGCTCCGCCAGCGGAAACACCCTGTCTACGGAAATGCCTGTAGGCTCTAACAGCATGGGCTTCCACTCCCCCACGATCTCGTCATCGCTGTTATAGATTCTCTGATTTCCGAAAATATCGATAATATTCTCTCTGGGAGAATACGACGCACAGACCTCTTTCTGAAAGGTCTCCAAATCCGCATACGCAGGAAACAGACAGACAACATGGATTTCCTCCGAGGTCTCCAACTCCATTCCCGGCACCAGCACGATACCGTATTCCTCCGCGATCTTCAGGGCGGCCGGCACGTTGTAGCTGCTGTTGTGGTCTGTAATGGCCAAAGCATCCAGCCCGTTTACTACAGCCATCCCTACAATATTTCCGGGCGTCATAAATTCATCACCGCAGGGTGACAAGGCAGAATGAATATGCAGATCCACCCTGATATCATAGGACATTACACTTCTCCCAAAAGCTCTGCTGTCTTCCAGACAATAGGCGCAGTACCCAGTTCACAGGACAACAGACAGATCTCCTGCTCCCGGGCCCGCTGTATCAGGTCCGGATCCACAGGGCTGCCGTCAGAAATAACAACGCAGGCCACATCTGTCAGCGATGCCACCGCCAGAATATTTACATTATTCATTACCGTGACCCACATATTGCCCTGCTCCGCGTGGGAAATAACCCAGCTGAGCAAATCGCAGGCGTATATGCCTGTTATCTCTCTTTCCCCGTCTCCTGTCAATACCTTTGCATGCAACCGTTCTGCCGCTTCATTTACTGTCATTGTTATGCTCCTCTCCCGGCTCCTGCTGATCCATTACAGGGGGCATCAGCCCCTCCAGTTCCATCATTTCCTTTGCGAGAGACCTTACCCGCTGTCTTAAAATGAAAATACAGTCCTCCATATTGGCCTTTCCTCTGACCACATCCTCTGCCAGACAACGGCAGTTCGGTGAGCCGCAGGCTCCGCAGTCCAGAGCGGGCAGCTGTTCATAGATCTCATTCATCCGTTTCAGCTTCTGCATGGCCACCGTGATGTCGCTGTCCAGCGTGGTAATATCCCGGTGCTCCGGATAGGTCTCAAACAGAATATGCTCCATCTCCTCCTCGGTGACCGCGCTGAGGGCCGAAGGACAGCTCTCACTGTGTCTGCGGTTTCTGGTCTTGGCAACATAGAGATTTTCGACCGTAAGGGGTCCGCCCAGACAGCCGCCGGTACAGGCAGAGGCCTCGATAAAATCCACATCGTCCAGCTTATCGTTTTCCAGTTCCTCAAAGATATGTACAACATTTTGTATGCCGTCCACAAACAGCACATTCTTCGTCTTCAGAGCCAGCGCTTCTCCTCCCGAAGAGGCCCACCGCACTCCCTTGTGTCCTGCCTGTAAAATTTCCTGTGTCTCTTTGATTTTTGAAAGCTGTTTCAGCAGCTTAAAATACACGGTTTTGATAGAGAGTACTCCGCTGACATTGGACTTTGGAAGCTCAATGGGGGCCTTTACGCTGGTCATTTTCGCGGCGCAGGGCGATATAAAAAACACCCCGACCTCCTCCGGCGCCACATGATTTGCGCTGCAGAATTCTTTTCTGGCATTGGCAGCAGCGATCTCCATAGGAGATTTAATGGGCAGTAGCCTGGGAATAAGACTGGGGAAACGGACCTGTATCAGTCTGACCACCGCGGGACAGGCAGACGAAATAAAGGGCATATCTTCCTGATGCGCCGCAATATATCTGTCACTGGCTTCCGTGACGATCTCAGCCCCTCTGGCCACCTCATACACAGAATCAAACCCCAGCATCTTCAGTGCGGCAATGATCTGCTGCCTGCTGTGCTTGATATCAAACTGCATATACA
>CBCSVZ010000286.1:0-2133 GCA_965143695.1 uncultured Oscillospiraceae bacterium | reverse complement strand
AAGTAAAGGCCATTTAAGGCTGCCGAGCTTCTCATTTGTACCGAACCATGACCCCAGTCTGTTACTGATCAATTCCGGAATGGCACCTTTGAAGCCTTATTTTACAGGTGCACAGGAGCCCCCGCGGCACAGAGTCACCACTTGCCAGAAGTGTATCCGAACACCGGATATCGACAATGTAGGTAAGACGGCCAGACACGGCACCTTTTTTGAAATGCTTGGAAATTTCTCCTTCGGAGACTATTTTAAGCATGAAGCGATTCCGTGGGGATGGGAGTTTCTGACACAGGTAATGGAGATCCCCCAGGACAGATTATATGTTACGATTTATCAGGATGATGATGAGGCCTTTGATATCTGGACGAAGGAAGTGGGAGTGCCTGCAGAGCGGATCATTCGCATGGGGAAAGAGTATAACTTCTGGGAGCATGGAACGGGTCCCTGCGGCCCCTGTTCCGAGATACACTATGACAGAGGCGAGAAGTATGGCTGCGGAAAGCCCGGTTGTACAGTAGGCTGTGACTGTGACCGGTATATTGAAGTATGGAATCTGGTATTTACCCAGTTCGACCGTCAGGAGGACGGTTCCTATAAAAAACTGGCAAAGCCCAATATTGACACGGGAATGGGTCTGGAGAGACTTGCCTGCGTAATGCAGGATGTGGACAATCTCTTTGAGGTAGACACCATTCGCAGTATTCTGGACCGGGTTTGTAAAATGGCCGGTGTCACATACGGCGCCGACTACAAGAAGGATGTTTCGATCCGAAAAATTACCGACCATATCAGAAGTACTGTTATGATGATTTCAGACGGAGTCATTCCTTCTAATGAGGGAAGAGGCTATGTACTGCGCCGTTTGCTTCGGGGCGCGGCCAGAAACGGCAGAATGTTGGGTATTCAGGGGGAATTCCTGTATCAGCTGGCGCAGACTGTCATTGACAATTCCGGCGATGCTTACCCGAATCTGAAAGAAAATCAGGAGTATATCAAGAAAATTATAAAGGTTGAGGAGGAGCGCTTTGCCTCCACGATCGGTCAGGGCATGATGCTGCTGATGGAAATTATGGATCAGCATGCAGGCGAGGGCTTTATTTTACCCGGCGAGATCGCCTTTAAGCTCCACGACACATACGGGTTCCCCATAGACCTTACAAAGGATATTCTGGCGGAGAAGGGCTTCTCCGTTGACGAAGAAGGCTTTAAGAAGGCCATGCAGATTCAGAAAGAAACTGCCAAGGCTGCGATAAAAGAACGAAGCTCCTGGGCCGGCAGCGGACTGGCAATTCCTGCAGAGTGTCCCCAGACGGAATTTGTGGGATATGAGACCTTGTGCTGTGATGCCAAAATACTCTATCTGGTAGAAAATTCGGAAACCGGAGCAGAATTTAAAAATACGGTTGAAGACGATAAGAATATTGTTATTATAACGGACAGGACGCCTTTCTACGGCGAGAGCGGCGGACAGGCGGGAGACTGCGGTTTTATTACTACGGAGAACGGCCGTGCCCGGATTTTCGAGACAACGAAAATTGACGGTCGCTGGATCCATTCCGGCGTGGTTGAGGACGGCGTATTTCATGTAGGCGCTGTTTGTAAAATGGAAGTGGACAGAAGCCGCAGACTGTCTGCAGAGCGCAACCACAGTGCGACGCATCTACTCCAAAGGGCTTTACAGAAGGTGCTGGGAAGCCAGGTACATCAGGCAGGATCCAGTGTCACTGCCGAAAGGCTGCGTTTCGACTTTAACCATACCCAGGCGCTGACAAAGGAAGAACTGGCTATGGTGGAGGACGAAGTAAACGCTGCAATCTATGCGGACTATCCTGTTGAAACACAGGTCATGGATATTGAAGAAGCCAAGAAGCTGGGTGCTATGGCCCTTTTCGGTGAAAAATACGGGGCACAGGTGCGCGTTGTGAAAATGGGGGATTACAGCATGGAGTTCTGCGGCGGTACCCATGTTAAAAATACAGCCTCCATCGGTATGGCGAAAATTATGTTTGAAAGCGGTGTTGCCGCAGGAATCCGGCGTATCGAGATGCTTACAGGAAGCAATGCCAGAGTTTATTTTATGGAAAGAGAGCAGATGCTCAAGGAAATTTCCGAGGCGATCAAAGCATCTGTTCCGGA
>CBCSVZ010000285.1:0-2137 GCA_965143695.1 uncultured Oscillospiraceae bacterium | reverse complement strand
TCCAGGTACTCCAATGCAAGAGCCAGAGATACCGCCGTTTTCTTAAAGCTACTTGGTGTGTTGAATGACAAGGGCTTTATCGGCCCGGAGGACATGCAGGACATACAGGGAGAGGAAAGGCACTGTGAGAAGTGCGGTAAGCCGCTGAAGCCCAAGGAGATCAAGGTGTGCGGCAGATGCCTGAACAAGAAAAAGGTGTTTCTGCGCCTGCTCTCCTATTCCAAGCAGTACAGACTGCGTATTGCTATTGTGCTCTTACTGATTTTGCTCGCTTCGGGGATGCAGATCATCTACCCGTACATTTCCGGGAAGCTCTATATGGATGAGGTGCTGAATCCCACGGGAAAGTATTACGGAATGGTAGTTCAGCTGGTTCTGGTCATGATCGGTGTTCAGGCGGCAAATCTGTTCCTGAATGCTTTAAGCGGCAGATTCAATGCTAAATTTGCGGCAGACGTTATCTATAAGCTGAAGACGGATACCTTCCGGTCAATGCAAAAGCTGTCCGTCAAGTTCTTTTCGGACAGAGAGACCGGAAATCTTATGACCCGGATCAATAACGATTCCGAGGAAGTACAGTGGTTTTTTATTGACGGTCTGCCGTATATGATTTTTAATATGGCCAATCTGGTGGGGGTCATCGCCCTGATGTTTGCCATGTCCTCTGTGGTGTCTTTATTGGTAATGATACCGGTGCCCTTTATCTATTTGTTCATGCGCAGGTTTTTACCGAAGTTTCACAAGATGTATCAAAAGTCCCATCGCAGACGGTCGGATATGAACTCCAGAATGAACGATTCCTTTACCGGTATCAAGGTGGTGAAGGCCTTTGGCAAAGAGGACCGGGAGATTGCCTGCTTTGATCAGACCAGCCGGGACTTTGCCCATGTGGAAAGGAAAATTTCACAGACCTCTGAGACCCTGTTTCCGACCATCCATCTGCTGATGTGGCTGGGCTCTCTGGGAATCTATATTTTCGGCGGGATCCAGATACTGGAGGGAAATATCCTCTTCGGCGACTTGACCGCCATGCTTTCCTATGTGGGTATGATGTACAATCCCCTGCACTGGTTCACGCAGCTCATAAGAAACTTTTCCAGAGCCATGCAGGCGGCCAACCGGGTTTTCGAGGTCATGGATTCTGTGTCGGATGTGCCTGAAAGAGAGAATCCGGTGCAGCTGCCTGCGGTAAAAGGGCAGGTGCGTCTGGAGCATGTGTGCTTCAGCTATGAGCCCAATATGCCGGTCCTTTCCGATATCAGCTTCACGGCGCAGCCGGGAGAGATTATCGGGGTGGTCGGTCATTCCGGTGCGGGAAAATCTACGCTGATCAATCTGATCACCCGCCTTTATGATGTGGATACCGGCGCTGTTTATATAGACGGTGTCAATGTCAGGGACCTGTCCTTTGAATGCCTGAGAAAGAATATCGGTATGGTATTGCAGGATACCTATCTGTTTACGGGGACGGTTGCGGCAAATATTGCCTATGCGAAGCCGGAGGCCGCAATGGAGGAAATCATTGCGGCGGCCAAGGAGGCCTGCGCCCATGATTTTATTATGAATCTGCCTGACGGCTACGATACCTTTATCGGCGGAGGGGGCCAGGGACTGTCCGGCGGCGAGCGTCAGAGGCTGGCTCTGGCAAGGGCGATCCTGATGGATCCCAAAATACTGATTTTGGATGAAGCCACCTCTGCTGTGGATACCCAGACCGAGATGGATATCCAGAACGCTATGGAGAAATTTTCCAGAGGCAGGACTACTTTTAATATTGCCCACAGACTGTCAACGCTGCGAAACGCGGACAGACTGATTGTAATTGACGGCGGTAAGCTTGTGGAGTGCGGGACCCATCAGGAGCTCTGCCGGATCGAGGACGGCGTATACCGCAGACTCTATGACATACAGAAAGAAGCCTTGAAAGTAAGGGGGATCGACGACTGATGGAAATCGATTATCTTGACATTGCCAAAATCACATTTGAAAGAACAGATGGCGGCCTGCTTTATATGAAATACGATGGGCAGGAATACAAATCCGTCATTTTACAGAGAGCCTTTCCTGTTTCAAAGCCCTGGGAGTACATATCCGTTAAGGCCTCTGCGGAACACCGGGATATGTGTAAGGAAATCGG
>CBCSVZ010000284.1:0-2156 GCA_965143695.1 uncultured Oscillospiraceae bacterium | reverse complement strand
TTTGACCTCTCCGGAGTGACCTTTATCACTACGGCCAACAGTCTTGATTCCGTGCCGGAGCCCCTGAAGGACCGTATGGAGATTATTGAGATAACCGGTTACTCTGCCGAGGAAAAGCTGGAAATTGCCAAGCGGCATCTGCTGCCCAAGCAGCTCAAGGTCATGGGCCTTCATTCGGGAATCATCAAAATAAGCGACAGTATTCTGGAGAAAATCATCTGGGAGTATACAGAGGAAAGCGGTGTGCGCCAGCTTGAACGTGTCCTGGCCGCTGTCATCCGCAAGGCAATTCTGGAGCTGACAGAGAACGGCAGGAAGACCGTCACTGTCAATGAAAAACTGCTGAAAAAGTATCTGGGCCCTTCCAAACGCTATGACGAAGAATATGTGAAAGAGGACAAGGTGGGTGTGGCCGGCGGTCTTGCATGGACTGCCGTGGGCGGCGTGACCCTGTCTGTTGAAGTAAATACCGTCCCGGGAACAGGTAAAATGGAGTTGACCGGAAGTCTCGGGGATGTTATGAAGGAGTCAGCCAAGGCGGCCCTCAGTTACATACGCTCTCATACGGCGGAGCTGGGAATACCGGAGACATTCTATAAGAACACGGATGTCCATATTCATGTGCCGGAAGGGGCAACCCCCAAGGACGGACCTTCTGCCGGTATTACCATGGCTACAGCTCTGGTGTCTGCCCTTACAGGCAGGCCTGTGCGTCACGATGTGGCCATGACCGGAGAAATCACCATTTTAGGGGATGTGCTGCCCATAGGCGGTCTTAAGGAGAAGACGCTGGCGGCGCTCAGAAAGGGCGTCAATACCGTTATCCTGCCCGAGGCCAACCGCCGAAACGAGCGGGAGCTTCCGGAGTCCGTCAAGGGTAAAATGAGGCTTGTCTATGTGAGAAATATGGATCAGGTGCTGAAAGAAGCGCTGCGGTAATATTGAACGAATTAATTTTGATGTTTGAAAGGGGAGCAAATTTATGAAAAAAATTATTTGTGTTGTTTCTTGTGTTTTTATCTGTATTTTCATGGTAGCCTGTCATCAGGTAGATAATATTGATTCACCTCCTTCAACGGAGACTCCGACGCCTGCCGATCAGATTGAAATATCTGCACTGCCTCTTGAATTTCATAATAAAGAGAGCTTTCAAAATGAGGTGTTGGCAGCGCATGAGAAATATCATACAACCGGGCAGGTATCAGAACATGGCCTTGAAAAAATCAAATATTATTATGATTTTACTGCAACACCACAAGAATCTGTGCTTGATAAAGTAACAGTAGCCGAGAATTGTAACTACATTTCTTTGATGTATCAATTAGAAGACTCGTCTTTTACCTTGACCTGGTACAGAGCTGATTTTGGCGATAGCTATGACCATTTTGAGAGTAGTAAAGCTGCTGCCAGTGGTATGCCGCAGCAGGCGCTTGCTTTTAATGGCCGCCATATTTTAGAGGTATATCACAGGGCAAGTGATGATAATCCTTTGGAGCATTACAGTTACCACTGGCAACAGGATGGTGATTATATCGATATGATCGTTCCGGCAAATTTAGTTGAAAGCTTTGGTGCAGAGAGCTTTCTTTCTGTGGATAAAACATATATCGAATTTGGAGATATTTCTCCGGCTGTCGTTGTGACACCGACTTTCATGCCAAGTACTCCGACTCCGTCTCCTGTTCCGGATGCAGGTCCGACCATGTCATCTTTGTAAGATCACGCAGTCTCTTCTCCCTCCCCGGCATGTCCATATTGAGTGAGGGAGAAGGGCTATAGCCAAAAAAGCATTCGTTTACTGGCAATCAGGACAACAATACTCGTATATAATTTTGCGAAGGCTCAAGTCGCTGTAAATTTGACAATCACAGTATTTTGATATAATATATATGTACCGTATCACAGGAGGGAGTCATTTTGAAAGGCGTAAGTCTGAAGGGGAAATTTGGATATGCTTTTGTAGTTATTATTTGTTTTTGCTGTGTATTCGGCAGTTTTTCGGTGCATGCAGCGGATTCCGGTGTCGTAGCGGGCGTTAAAAGCTTTCAGCAGTACATTAATAACAATCTGCCCGCGTCTGACCTGGGAACCAGGCTGGAAATTGACGGATCGGCCGGAAATCTTACAAAAGCGGCTGCGGTAAAGCTGCTGCAGTA
>CBCSVZ010000283.1:0-2159 GCA_965143695.1 uncultured Oscillospiraceae bacterium | reverse complement strand
ATCAGGCCAAAATATACATATCAAATATATCCCGGAAATTCTCCTCATTGACTCCGCCGATCACTTTATCATCTATGCGGATATTGACTCCTTCAGCACAGTTCCCCAGACAAAAGGCAGCTTTCAGTATGACCTTGTCCTCCAGCCGGTGCTCTGCAATTGCGTTTCGCATAAGCTCAATAATTTTGTAAGAGCCCTTTACATGACAGGAGCTTCCTACGCAGACATATACCGTTTTAGGTGCATCCATTTTATTCACTCCGCTTTTATTAGAGCCGAACCCCTTTGTTCTTTAACTCTCGTCACCATTTTAACAATATTTTTCGTTCTTGTAAAGTAGAAAAAAATACATACAGGTATATACTTTTGTATATGCCTGTATGTCATAGATATATTACTCGATCCGGGCTACAGCGTCCCGCAGCCTCAGAACTTCATTGACAAACAGCCGCTCCGGCGAGCTCAGTCTGTATCCCTTTTTATAGATCAGCAGATCCTTGTACCGATTTCCGGGATTATCACATTTCAACTGTACCAGGCCCTGCCGTTTCAGGATGTCCGCCGGTATGGGAGAAACCCACATATATGTGGTCGGTACATTTACCAGAATATCAAACTGACTGCCCCGCTCATAGACAAAGATTCTGCGCTTCATATAGGGCCGATCCTTGATTTTGATCGCCTCGTGCATAGGAATATGCGGCGTTTCCAAATCCCCGTGGGCAATTTCGGTGTACCGAATAATATCCTCATATTTCAGGGTCTGCACATGGGCTAGAGGATGCTTCTCAGACATGACCGCCCTGTATTCAAATTCCCATATGAGCTTACTGTCCAATCCCCGGAAGTCCAGCAAGTGCCGAAAATATTTTTCCTGCTCTATGGGGAATCGGATAAAAGCAATCGTACTCTCGTCCTGTATGATATTATTGATTGCTTTCATGGAGCTGGTCTCCTTGTAGTCTAAATCGATTTCCTTGGTATCGTCCAGCAGCTGTACAAAGGAGGTAAAGGCTTCTGCTATATAGCTGGCTCTGGGCACGGATACAGACAAAGTCTGCTGCTCCTTGATGCCCGGTATGAACATGGCTTCCATATGCTCCACCTGGGCCAATACCTTTTTGGCCTGCCGCAGGAACTCCTCTCCCCTGACCGTCGGCACTACGCCCTTGGGCGTCCGTTTGAAAATCGTAATGCCGATGCTGCTCTCCAGCTCGCGGATCGCCTTGCTCAGATTCGGCTGCCCCATATAGAGATTCTCCGCCGCCTGGGTAATCGAGCCCGTACGCTCAACTTCAACTGCGTATTTTAAGTGGACAATGTTCATAGGCCTGCTCCTTTTATAAGTTTTGCAATCTGATTTGCACAGGCGCTGTATGTGCTGTAGCTTCCCATAAAGGGATCCTGCACATCCTGTCCGCCTCCGTATTCTCCCAGAGTACGTACCCGGCTTTCCAAATCCGGAAAAGCCCTTACAACAGCCAGCCTGTGGCCCTCCGTCATGGTTAAAATCAAGTCCGCCTCATGAGCTCTGTCATAGGTCAGCATGCTTGCCCGGTGCATGGAGCTTTCAATTCCAAACTCCTCTGCCAGAACCTCCTCTGCCATCCGGGTTCCCGCAGAGCCCTCTGTGGCAAAGATGCCGGCAGAGGAAACGGCAATGGCACTTGCGGAGAGATCTCCCGCTGCCATGCGCTGTTCCAGCATATTTCTGTATAAATATTCTGCCATATAGCTCCGGCAGGTATTGCCCGTACATACAAACAGGATCCTCTTCACCGGCAGCATCGTACAGCCTGCCGCCCTGTAAAGTCGGTTCATGACCGCAAAGCCCACTCCGGTTTCCGGCATCGCCTCTATATAGGCCTCCTCCACGCCGTCCTCATCCAGACCTCTCAGGAGCCGGAACAAATTGGCCGCCTGGGCATTGCCGTCTTCCCGGCTGCCCATGCATACGACGGGATCCTCTTGGGTAAAATATTCTGCCGATTCATCGGCAATCAGCCCTCGGGCCTTCACGCCTCGCTTTGCGGCACTGTCCAGAGCCCAACGGATCCTCTCCGCCACCCAATGGTGCGCTCCCTGCACAAACACAGCTCCGGCTATGGGCGCATAGTGCTTGTATTTAAATACCGGGTCTTAGGGAGGTGTCCGGCAGT
>CBCSVZ010000282.1:0-2164 GCA_965143695.1 uncultured Oscillospiraceae bacterium | reverse complement strand
TGACATTTTATGTTGAGGGAAAGCAGTACAATATGAAGGAGGGAGATGCACTTTTTATACCTCCGGCACTGGTTCATAATGCGGTAAAAAATACAGGTGTGCCGTGCAGGCACTATGCGGTTGTTTTTTCCGAGGAATGGCTGTTTATGGAGAATACATTTGAGAGAAATATTTATAATGAAATAATTTATCCGTACAGATATGAATGTGTATGTATGCTTGGGGGGAATAATCAGGCTGACATGGATACATTATTACTGTTGAAAAAAATTTCTGCTTTTATGCAGATGGGGCTTGAGGAATATGAGCTTTCCTTAAAGGGCATTCTGCTAATCTGTTTTCAGAGACTATATTCGCAGTACTTTGCCAAGCTTAGGACTTCAGATGTGAAAGGTGCTCCTAAAATAGAAATACAGCAGAGTATCAGCTTTCTGAATGAACATTTTGCAGAAGATATAAGTATTGTGGAGTTGTCAGCTTTAGCAGGCTACAGTGTAAGCCACTACGAACATAGTTTTAAGGCTTTAACGGGCAAATCACCGTTTGAATATCTTAATTATATAAGGATTATTCATGCTTCTAAGCTTCTTAAGTCCACAAAAAAGCTGATTACGGATATAGCATCGGAATGCGGCTTTGACAATATCAGTTATTTTAACAGGGTATTTAAGCGCATAATGGGGATTACGCCGAATGCGTACAGGAAGCTTAGAGAGAAATAGAAGGCGATATTTTCCTTTGGTAGAGGGAGGTATCGCCTTCTTTGATGCTTATATTTTGAAATTCCTTTATTTAATATCCAGCTCAATGGGAGCGTCAATGTCATCAGAGACATACTTGCCGTTCTTCTTCCTTTGTTTCACACATTCGGTTAACAGATATTCAATCTGCCCGTTTACGGAACGAAAATCGTCCTCGGCCCAAGCGGCTATGGCATCGTAAAGGGCAGCAGATAAACGTAAGGGAACCTGTTTCTTTTCTGCCATTAATACAGGCTTCCGGAGTTGACAACGGGTTGTGCATCATGGTTGCCGCAAAGTACCACGAGCAGGTTGGAAACCATGGCAGCCTTCCGCTCTTCGTCTAAGTTTACTACCTGGGTTTCGTTAAGACGTTCTAAAGCCATTTCAACCATACCGACTGCACCGTCTACAATCATTTTACGGGCATCGATAATAGCCGATGCCTGCTGACGCTGTAACATTACAGCAGCAATTTCCGGAGCATAGGCAAGATAGGTAATCCGGGCTTCGATAATTTCAAGACCGGCTTCTCCAACCTTTTCCTGAATTTCCTGACGGATCCGCTCGGCAACGACTTCACTGGAACCGCGAAGACTGCCCTCATCGGCCTGACCGTCCCCTGTCGTATCGACACCTGCAGATACATCATAAGGATAAATGCGTACGATGTTACGCAGGGCACTGTCACATTGCAGGGACAGGTATTCCTTATAGTTATCGACATTAAATACGGCTTTGGCAGTATCAACAACACGCCACATTACTGCAATACCGATTTCGATCGGGTTACCGAGACAGTCATTGATTTTCTGACGGTTATTATTGAGCGTCATAATTTTTAAAGAGACCTTCTTGCTGGCAGCCTGGGCAGCATTTATTTCACCCGTTGTACCGGTAGAAATCTTGAGAGAAGAGAGGGCACCGCCTGTCGGGGCATCAATACCACTTTGATTCAGTTTGGTAGCGGCAGCCGGGTTGACAGCGGTACAGAAGGGATTCACAAAGTAAAATCCGGCTTCCTTTAAGGTACCGACATAGTTACCAAAGAGAGTAAGTACTAAAGCCTCCTGCGGTTTTAAAACCTTAAGGCCAAGGAAAGGAATCCAGCCGATTCCGAGATAGATCACAGAAACAACGCACAGAGGCTTTGAATGGTCAACACCGATACACATTAAAATCGCTGCAGCGATATAAAGAGCAATAAAAAGCAGCATCATAGCCATTCCGTTTTTCCTTTTGTTTAAAACTTTTTCTTCCATAATGAATTCACTCCTTTACATGATAATTATATTTATCTGATATCAAAATGATATCACTAAGAAATTAGAATGTCAACACAAGAATGAAAATGAAAACAGTTTGTATGTAACAATTCAGCCATGCAGAAATGATTGTGTAAGATGACCGTGGGAGCTTGCTCA
>CBCSVZ010000281.1:0-2193 GCA_965143695.1 uncultured Oscillospiraceae bacterium | reverse complement strand
AAAGGAAGAATGCCCCCATGTCTCCGCCATATACGAATAATCCCCGGCAGGGAGCCTCTTTCCCCAATATCCGTGCACTAAGAAGTCTCTGTCATTTACCATCATAATATAGCTGCTGTCGCCGCTGTCCAGCTTAAAAACTTTCTTCCTCTCATCCACTGTGATAAGCATAAAACATTCTCCTTAAAATTCAAACTGATTTCCAAACAATAATTTCCAAACAATATATAAGAACTGCGGAAAGTTCACACCTTCCGCAGTTTCAAAGTTTCTGCCATACTTTTCTTATTTGTAGAATGCCAGATTTCCGATAATCGGCAAGGGCTCCTGTTTGTTCTGAACCACATTCAGAATACCCTTAACAATAAAGAAGATTACAATGGCGGCACCTGCCAGAGAAACCAAAGTTGTCAGAACCGTTCCGATAGCAGATACGGTATAGACGCCTGTGCCGTATCCCAGGAAGGTAACCTCCGTTTTGAAGATGCCTCCGATAATGGCATTCAAAATACCGCTTGCGATACCGATAGCAACATCGGCAATGGAAAGAATAATACCCTGGCCGACATGAAATCTCACCTTGGAATCCGTCTTCTCCGGATTTACCAGCAGGCCGATGAGCCATAAAATACCTATGTAAGATAAAATAGCGAACAGCTTTTCATTCCCCTTCCATGGAGAAGCATCTGCCGCCGGCTGAGGCTGGGGCTGGGGCTGCTGGCAGGAGCAAATCTCACCCTCCTGTAATTCCTTACCGCATTGTGGACAAAACATAATTCAAATCCTCCTTAAGCATTTCAAACACTGAAAAGATTATATCATAAACATATGGGAAAGTAAATTTATTTATCACAGTTCGGACACTTTCCGTCCTCCCCCAAGACAGAGCCGCATGTTACACAGAAATTGGCAGCGGGAGCTTCTGCTTTATCCACATGAGGGAAAGACGGAGCTGTGAAAATATCCTCTTTACTGTCTCCCTCATTCTGATTTTTAAGCTTACTGTTGATTTTGATTACATTTTTAACCAGTAAAACAAACATTATTACAAATTCATAGAACAAACGGATCACAATAGGTCCGAATATCATCAGCAAAATGCCGTATCCACCCAGCCATGTACTGCCGCCGAGCCATCCGTCCGTTACAATAAACAGCATAAAGAAGCCTGTCAGAATGACCAACGCAGTAAAGAATATGTACAGTGCCTGTAATATCTTTTCTATAATAAGATATTTAAAGTTCAGGGTGTCATGGATAAATTTTCCGAACTTGTTCAGCTTCTTTCTCCGCTTGTCCGGCACAATAAAGATAAACGCCAGCACTGTTGCCGTAATTGCCAGGATCACTGCAATAACAGAAAAAACGCCGAGACTGTTCATGGCAGAACTCATTCCGCCATAATTGCTTGATAATGGATACATAATAAAAACCTCCTAATTTCTCAAAATGCAACTTTATTGTATCCTGTTATTGAGCAAAATGTCAATACAAATTATTCTTTTTCCTCTTGATACACCCCGGTCACCGGATCTTTCCGGTCATAACGGAAATAGTAAACACGGTCTCCAATACATCTGGGCTCGCCTTTCACGTCCTCAGGTCTGGAGCTGCGCACCTTCCGCCACAGGTATTTTAAGCGCTCCGGAGGCAGTTCCTGTCTGTTCACCGAAAAGTAGTCATAGAGCATAGCCTTGTGAAAGTCCTCTCCCAGACCCTGTGCCTGACCGAACTGTACCAGCAGATCGCACTGATTCATAAGCGATATTTTACCGAACACCAGTCCCTGCTCTCTGTAAAACTCTCCCAGCTGTTCATACATGGCAAAGGGGCTTTCAAAGCATTTCTCCAAAATAGGCAGACAGGTCCGAAATCTCCCTGAGTTATAGTATCTTTCCAGAACATCTTCTATTGCCTTCAGCTTCATAAGCTCCCGGGAGGACAGATAGCGATTACGGACCACCTCATAGGGCGGATTCTCGGAAAAGACATAGCCGTGCTCTTCTCTGATCTGATTCAGAGGCGCTCCGGCTAACAGCTTCAGAAAGCCCAGCTGTAACTGGTGCAGCCGCAGTGCATATAACGTATCAAAGGATTCTCCGAAGCGCTGATAGCCCTCATAGGGCAGGCCTGCGATCAGATCCCCGTGCAGATTGATATTTCCAAAGGACACGGCGCCGTCTCCGCTCTGGG
>CBCSVZ010000280.1:0-2198 GCA_965143695.1 uncultured Oscillospiraceae bacterium | reverse complement strand
AAATGTGAAAATCAAGGTGCATGTAAAGATCGACACCGGCATGGGCAGAGTGGGCTTCCTTCCCGGTTACAGCGCCGTCAAAGACGTGCTGGAGATCAATCGGTTGCCGGGCCTTGTGATAGAGGGCATGTTTACCCATTTTGCCGTGGCAGACGAAGACGGAGAGCAGGATGCCTATACGCTTCGGCAGTTCGAGCTCTTCAACAACATTTCCACGGAGCTTTCCCGGGTGGGAATTCACATTCCCCTCCGGCATGTTGCCAACAGCGCGGCCATTATACGGTTTCCCCAGATGCATCTGGATATGGTCAGGGCGGGGATCATCCTGTACGGACTGCATCCCTCTGCGGTAACGGACACCGGTAAAATAGACCTGCGGCCTGCGATGCGTTTTAAAGCCAGAGTCACTAATCTGAAATCGCTGGAGGCGGGTTCCTCCGTGAGCTACGGCCGTACTTACACAACAGAGGAACAGCGCAGAATTGCAACGGTTTCCATTGGATACGCGGACGGCTATCTGCGGGCTTTCAGCAACCGGGCGGAGATGGTGATCGGCGGGGAACGCTGTCCTGTAAGAGGACGCGTGTGTATGGATCAGTCTATGGTCGATGTGAGCCGCATGAAGGGTTCCGTGTCCGTGGGGGACGAGGTGGAACTGTTTGGAAGCCATCTGTCGGTAAATGAACTGGCTGCGTTGGCAGATACCATTAATTATGAGCTGATTTGTCTGATCGGCAAGCGGGTGCCCAGGGTCTACTATAAGGACGGCCGGATATACAATGTACGGAACTTCATTGTGAAAGAAGAACAGTGATGGGTTACATAGAATTCAAAAATGTAGGGGATTTTGCACCTGAGGCTGTTTTCAACTGCGGACAGTGCTTTCGGTGGATGCCGGGAGAGGACGGCCTGTACTGCGGTGTGGCAGGAGGCAGATTCGGACGCATCGAGTATCGGGACGGGACGCTCCGTATTCATGGGGCTATAGAGGAGGACCGGGAATTCTGGCGCAGATATTTTGATCTGGACAGAGATTACGGTGCAATCAAAGGGCAGCTTACGGGGATCGATCCTTTTTTGGACAAAGCAATTGCATTCGGCGGCGGCCTCCGGATTTTGAATCAGGATTTTTTTGAAACCCTGATTTCCTTTATTCTGTCTGCCAATAACAATATTCCCCGTATCCGGGGCTGCGTAGAGCATACCGCCCGGTATTACGGGCAGGAGAAGGAGGGCTATTATACCTTTCCGGACTGTGCGTCTTTAAGCAGGGCAACGGAGGCTGATCTGAGCGAGAGACTCCACGCCGGATACCGGTGCAGGTATATTGTCAATGCCTGCAGACAGGTAAGGGACAATCCGGTTTCCGTGGAAATGCTTGGCGCCATGAGCCTTCAGGAAGCCCGGAAAGCCCTTTGTTCCTATATGGGTGTAGGCCCCAAGGTGGCTGACTGCATTTTACTGTTTACAGGTGCGCGTCAGGATGTATTTCCGGTAGACGTATGGGTCAAGAGGGTCATGGAGGAGCTGTATTTCGGCAGAAGTGCCTCGGTTAAGGAAATCGATGCCTTTGCGGCGGAGCATTTCGGTAAAATGTGCGGTCTTGCCCAGCAGTACCTTTTCTACTTTGCAAGGGAACACATGGAGGAACTTCGGAATATGATATAGAGAACCTTAAGAAAGGAAGTATATCATATGGTTACGGCTACATTTAAATCAAATAACAGAGCAATTCAATTTATGAGCATACTGGAACGGGCCGGAATCCACGGGGAACTGATCTCTTTATCAGGTGCGGGCAATGAAAAAGGCTGCAGCTACGGTGTGCGTCTGGACAGCTCTCACCTGGTGACTGCGAGAAAATTGGCTGCCGCGGCAGGGGTACAGCCGGAAAAATGGTTGTAAAAACCAGTTGCTTTTTGATGCTGTTTTGACTATAATAAAAACCGTTGAGAGAACTTATCCTGGGGTGTACGGTGAAAAGCCCATATTTTGAACCTACATCACACAAACGGGAGTCCTTCTTGCCGATGCAAAACCGGGCCGCGCAATCTGTACGGATTTCTCTGCGGAGACAGCGGATGGTTGATACACGGCACAGGATGCCCACCTAGCTAAGGCTAGGTGTCAAAATTGGGTGCGGCATTTCGGGATAATTACTTTATAAAGAGCAGACAGTCACAACAGGGCTGTCTGTT
>CBCSVZ010000279.1:0-2205 GCA_965143695.1 uncultured Oscillospiraceae bacterium | reverse complement strand
GAAAGAGCATGAAATCGAGGTGCATTTCAGCCTTCACGAGGAGTTCTGCAGTGAGAAGCCCGGGAAGAAAATATATAAATCCTTCGGAGACCGCGGAGTCATGTACAATCAGGAGCAGAGACCGCTTGGATACAGCGGCGACTGTGTGGACGCGGATTGGGGATATTACTGGCTCTTTGGAGAAAACGTGATTACGAAAGAAGATCGCTATTACAGGCTGGAATCCATCCACCGGGGGAAAGGCACCCATTTTACCGGAACCGATATTTTTGCCTTTGACGACACCTATTCCGTAGAGTACATGGGAAGGCCCTTAAAATGTCTTTGGACTGAGAAATACAGGGACATTTCTGAGGCGGTCTCCTTCTGCAAAGAAAATCATGGTGCGCTCTGTCAAAAAGCGAGAGCGTGGGATGCCCGTCTCTTAAAGGACGCCGAAGCCTTTGGGGAAGATTATCAAAAGATCGTGACAGCCGCATACCGACAGGTGTTGGCCGGTCATAAACTTGTCAGGGATACAGACGGTAAAATGCTCTATTTTTCCAAGGAGTGTCTTTCCAATGGCTGTATGAATACGGTGGATGTGTCCTATCCCGCAATTCCGCTGTTTTTGCTGTACGCACCGGAATTGTTGCCGGGCATGATGGAGGCTATCTTTGAATTTTCCGCGCTGCCCGTGTGGAAATTTCCCTATGCCCCTCATGATATCGGTACCTATCCGCTGGGAGACGGTCATCTTTACTCCTGCAGGCTGCACACAGTGGAGGAGCAGAGAACTATTTATAAAATGACAGCCGCGGATTGCATATACGGCGAAGAGGAGCAGATGCCCGTGGAGAATAGCGGCAATATGCTCATTATGATTTACGCCTATTACTGTATGACCGGTAATACCGAATATCTTCACAAGCATTATGCCCGTTTAAAAACATGGGCAGACTATTTACTGATCAAGGGGGATTGCCGGGATCTGCAGCTTTGTACCGACGATTTTGCGGGAAAATTTGCGGGCAATATTAACCTTGCTATCAAGGCGGCAATTGCCATTGCCGTGTTCGGCCGAATTGCCGCGCTTTGCGGAGAGCCTGCGGAGAAATATTACCGGGATGCCCGGGCAAAAGCCCGCCATATTGAAGAAGCGGGCAGGGACGGGGATCATTTGGCGGTGGCTTTTGAGACGAAGCCCTCCTGGAGCTTAAAATACAACCTAATTTGGGACAGACTGTTCCGGCTGGACCTGTTCCCGGAGGAGGTGTATCAAAGGGAAAATGATCTGTATTTGAAAGAAGAAAAGCCCTTCGGAACTCCGTTGAATTCAATCAGGCGTTTTACCAAATCGGACTGGCTCATGTGGGTCAGCGCTTTTGATGCCTCCGGCGAAACCACAAAAAGATTTGCAGCCACAATGGTCAGCGTTTTGGAAGAAATGAAAAGCAGAATGCCTTTCCCTGATTTTTATGATGCCACAGACGGTCGCTGGCTGAATATGCTCTGCCACCGAACGGTTCAGGGCGGCTTATGGATGCCCGTGCTGGCAAAATATATGAAGAAATTGTAAAACATAGCGTATTTATTGTATTTATATTACCACAAAATCGGAATTTTTTCAAGTCTTGAAGGAATTTGCGCTCTGTTGTATTTAATATATGAGCCGGTGAAATCCGACTCAAAATTGAGACAAAGGGCGTGATTTTTTATGCAGGAGAAGAATATGACCGCGTTGGTGAGCGCTTTTGCCAGGGCCTATCATTTTCAGAACAGCCCGGTGGCGATCTTTCAGGATCCCGTTGCGGAGCAATTACTCAGCCAGGCTGAATTTGCGGCGATTGCCGAAAATATGGCCGGCGGAATCGGATTTTTCAATCCGGATTTTACCGGGGACAGAGAGCGCGGACTTCTATGGATCGTCAACAATGTGCTGGGACCTCTCCCCCTGGGCAGAAGTGCCTTTACGGAGCAGGCTCTGGAACGGGCTGTTTCGGCAGGTGCGGAGCAGTATCTGATTTTGGGAGCGGGTTTCGACAGCTTTTCTTATCGGCAGCCGTATTGGGCAGAACATTTAGAGATTTTTGAGGTGGATCTACAGTCGCAGCTTGCGGAGAAACAGGCGCGGTTGCGGCAGGCGGCCCTGAAAATTCCTTCAAATGTTTCCTATGTCGGGGCGGATTTTCGGGAGAAGGACTGGGCGGACGCCTTACAGGCTGA
>CBCSVZ010000278.1:0-2208 GCA_965143695.1 uncultured Oscillospiraceae bacterium | reverse complement strand
ATCTGGGCCGGACCATCAGAAACGAAGCCCCGTCCCATATCAGGTTGACCCTGAATTTGCTGCCGAACTATAATTTTACCTGGGAGGGCTTTGAAAATATAGACTTGGATGCCTACAGCACCTATGTGAGGGATGCGGCGGGGTTCATTCAACCGGATTCGCTGTCCTTTGACTACTATCCCATAAGAGGGAATATGGTCATAGAAGATCACATCTTTGTATACTATCTTAAAAATCTGCTGGAAATCAAGGAGCGGTGTGAGCAGGCGGAGGTAATGCCCCTTTCTATCGTGCAGTGCAGCACCTGGAGCGGTATGAAGCAGCCCACGGATAAGGAACTGGAATTTTTGGTGAATGTGAATCTGGTATCCGGTATGAAAGGCGTCACCTACTACCTTTACTGGTCCCACATAGACTATGAAACAGGAGAAACTACCATTGATGGCATGATGTCCTACGAAGGAGAGCCGAATCCGATTTATTACAGTGTGCAGCGGATCAATCAGGGATTGGGTAAAATGAAGGGTGTCTTTCTGGACTATTCGCAGGAGGGGTATATTTTTACCAACATGCCCGGCGTGTACCATAATTTCTACGGGGATATTACCGACAAAGAGATTCTGCGGTACAGCTACGGCCCGGTATCGTCTGTGGAAAGCGCGGCCTGCGTGCTCAGTGGCTGTTTCACAAAAGAGGACGGCAGCAAAGCCCTGTATGTTATGAACTACTATCTGGGTGGGGAAGAGGCCCAGGAGGTAAAATTGAATTTTACCCAACAGACCTCCTACAAAGTATGGAATTTTGATGGACTCACAGATATGGACAAGGGCACGGAGCTGATTTTAAACCTGGCTCCCGGGGAAGCGGCCTTTGTTGAATTGAATTAGAGGAGGTTATGGCTGCGAAGGCTGTGGGGTTAAGGTTATCATGACCCATTCTGAGCGGCCCTCTGTTCTTACGGGGAAGCCCCAACCGCCGATACCCGAGGAAACGATCACCCGATAGGTACCCAAGGTTTTTTCGCCGTAGAGCACATCGTTGCTGAGCGCGGCTACATAGCCTATAGGCCAGATCTGTCCGTTGTGGGTGTGGCCTGAAAGCTGCAAATCACAGCCATACATCATACCTTCCTTTGTATCTCTGGGCTGATGGTCCAGCACCAGACGGAACATGTCCTCCGAGGTGCCGGCAGTGAGCGCTTCTATTGTATTGCGCTGTCCGCCGTTTCTGCCTGCATCCTCACGGCCTATGAGCAGAAGTTCCCCGTTTATGGAGTAGTTCCCGTCTCTTAAAATAACAATACCGGCGTCTTCAATGGCATGCTGCAGCTCGGTGTCGGTAAAATGTTTTTTCTCAGAATATCCCTGTCGGTCGTGGTTTCCGTATACATAGAAGCAGCCGTAATTATTTTTTATACCGCCCAATATTTTAAAGGCCGCGGTCATTTCTTCCTTCTTTGTGCTCTCGTCGGTTATGTCGCCGCCTAAAATCACCATGTCGGGAGAGGTGCGCGAAATTTCATCGGCAATTTTCTGAAGCTTGTCCGTGCCCATCGTGGTGCCGAAGTGCAAATCCGACAGGTAGGCAATGCGGTAATTCCTGCTGAGCTTGGGACTTTCTACGGTGTAGTCTGTTCTGTGTATGGTTGTCATGTTAAAATATCCGGCTGTTGCGACGATTACAGTGATCAGCACGGGAATCACCCCGCATCGGTACAGCTTCTGCCAAAAGGCGAAAGGCCGGTGAGCAAATTTGCCTATGAGCCTAATGATAAGATTTAAAAGGTCGGTCAGAAGTCCGAATACTGTAAGAAACAGAAGAATCATCAGCAGGATGCCTCTGGTAAGAGCGGCCGCTATTACAAAAATGGCGGACAGCAGAACCGCGCCCCACGTTGCGCACGGGGGTCTGACCCCCGTCCGGTAAAATTTCGACATTCGTCTCAAAAACAGAAATAAATATGTGCCAAATAGGACAGCAAATAGCCCCAGCCCAGCGATAAACAGTACTCTGTTCAAAAAATCACATCCTGATGTTAATTGTATATGTATATAGATTTATTATACCACAGGTGGGTTAGGGAAAGGGCGGTGTCGTTGTAAAATGTCGAATTTTGTAGTAAGATATATATATTATTGAACAAGGTGAATTGTGATGCCGTACATAATACTTTTTTCTTCATAAAATTCTTCCTCTCTGTTTTATATT
>CBCSVZ010000277.1:0-2215 GCA_965143695.1 uncultured Oscillospiraceae bacterium | reverse complement strand
TGTGCACAAACGGCAACAAGGCAGTCCTCAAAATCTCCGGCCTTTTTCTGGAAGGCCAAAAGTACGTCATTGTTGGTAACACTGCATACTTTCACAATTTCAAGCACCTTTCCGATCGCCTGATAGGCAGCCTCGGTGCTGTGCGTGTATTTTCTTACTAAATAATAAATGTCCGTCACACAGGAAGCGGACACAAAGCCGTCAAGCCGATGTTCCTCGCAGAGCTTGAGAACCTTATAGGAAGCCTCCGCAACCGGGTCCCGCTCCAACAGCACATCAATGATGACGTTCGTATCACACCTGATCTTCAGACTTGGACAGCCGCTCCTCCCGCAAAGAATCCGGATCAACATCAAAAGGGACCCCTTTCAGCATTCCGCGGAGGGCATCCACGGCGGAGATCTGGGGATTCACAACCTTCGCAATGGTCTTGCCATTGCGGGTGATGAAGATATCCTCCTTGGCAATCAGGTCCAGGTATTTACCGAAATTGCTTTTAAATTCCGTTGCTGTAACAACCATAACCGATCTCTCCTTTCCTATGGTATACTGATATTATATGCGATTTTTTAAAAATAATCAACAAAATCGCACAAAACAGTAGAAAAGTTAAAAGATATCGTTCGATATTAAAATTAATTTTCTCGGATCTCCGGCGTCGCTTTTTCTTTATTCCAATAGACGGACAAGCTCCTGTCCTTTACTATGACGCCGTCCAGGGAGAACCAGTCCAGCCAGTCCCTGCACAGAGGCTCTACCCGGTATCCTGTTTCCTCCACCCGAAGTCCTACCAAGCCGGATATGACCAGATCGCAGAAGGAAGAATGGTTGTAGTCCTTGCCCCTGTCTTTCATGCCGTCATTCTGATTGTACAGCATTGTCCTGCTGATCCAATCCCCGGTATAGGGATTTAAATTCTCGTCGATCCAGGGCCGCCTTTTTCCGTCGATCTCAATAAACTGACTGTGGGTATAAGTCCTGAGCCCGTCGCAGAAGTCCTTTGCCGTGAGATACTCCTGCTCCGGCCCGTGGAGCAGATTGGCCATGGCCGTCAGCGTCATACCGGTTGCCATGGGCCAGGAGGGGCCGTCCCATTTACAGGGATGCCCTTCATAGGAAAGCCGGAATTCGGGATGACTCTGATCCGCGTAGGTATATCCGTATTTTGCGTTAAAATGTCTGGGGTCTGTCAGGAATTTCCACGCCCCATTGTACTCCTCCGGCATCTCGGTAAAATACCAGGGTGTATACCCCCCCAGCTCCCGGACACCGGACATTTTACCGTCCGTATGAAGCACCTCGAAGAAGGAATCCTCCCTGTTCCAGAGCTTCTCGCAGATGTTCTTTTTGAGGGCAGCTGCCCGCACCTTGTAGTAATCGCTGTCGGGCCCCTCCGGGAACAGATGGGCCAAAGCAATGCAATTTCCCAGCATGGCCGCGTTGATCTGAGGCCGGTACCCGTTTCCGCTGATGGACAGCTCTGTTCCTTCTCTATCGTCAATGGCCTCGAAAAGGCCGTTCTCCCGCAGTCCCGCAAACTGACCCACGGACCCTTCCCAGCAGGCGTAATCCACTGCCATGTGGGGCAGCAGTTCATCCATGAGCTTGTCCTCCTCGCGGGTCATGCTGAATTGCCAGGCCGCATATTCCAGCCATGTGGTATAGGAACGCAGGGCGCCTCCCCGTTGGAACCAGAATTTCAGACTGTCCTCTGCGTAGACGGGATCCCGCAGCCAGCGCGCCTCCATAATGTGAATCGCCGCCGGAAAATTGATCGTGTTGTATTTACCCGCCCAGGGCACCTCCGGAAGAAACTCCGTAATAACATAGCCCTCCGGCGTTCTCTTAATATGCTTGTAAAATGTCCACCACCTGAAGTAGTAAATCATTTCCAGCTCCTTGTCGGAGCATTGAAACACGGGGACATTTTTTGCAAAAAAGTTCTCCGCCTCTGTTCTGTATGTACTGTCCGCGCCGTCCAGTCCGGCAAAATAGTCTATGTACTGTTTCATATATGATCCTCTCCGCTACCATTATGCCATGAATGGCGGAACTTGACAATGAATAGGCAGAAAAAAATTAAATGCACCATAACAGTTATGGCACATCGGTTTGATGTTGAAATTCTAGCCCGATTTTTTTAGAATAAATTTCTCATTCGGGGGTGCGGACAAAAAGTTGGACTTTCTAAGGGCTCCGAAAGGAGCTGAATCAG
>CBCSVZ010000276.1:0-2217 GCA_965143695.1 uncultured Oscillospiraceae bacterium | reverse complement strand
GTTCCGGCAGGACAGGCTGACCGGAGGACACATCATCATGCTGGATCAAAGCGCTGAGACCCGCAGTGCCGCAGAGGAAGCTCTTGCGGCGTACCCGGGCGGGATGCAGATCGGAGGCGGCATGAACGGGGATAACTGTAAAAAGTATCTGAACGCGGGCGCTTCTCACATAATTGTAACATCTTTTATATTTTCCTATGGTATAATAAACTTCGGCAACCTGAAGAAGCTTTGCGATATCTGCGGCAGAGAGCGGATCGTACTGGACCTAAGCTGTAAGCAAATGCCTGACGGCAGATACCGGATCGCTACCGACAGATGGCAGAAGCTTTCGGACACAGAGCTTTCGGAAGGCTTCCTGGAAGAGCTGTCTGGGTACTGTGACGAATATCTGGTACACGCGGTGAATGCAGAGGGAAAGAAAGCCGGAATCGACGAGGAACTGACAAAACTGCTGTCCTCCTCCCCCCTCCCTGTTACATACGCAGGCGGAATATCGGGAACAGAGGATATTGAAAAAATAAGACGGCTCGGCAAGGGCACGGTTGATTTTACCGTCGGAAGTGCCCTGGACCTATTCGGCGGTCATATCAAATATGAGGAGATAAAAAGGTACAATGATCTACACACTGACGCTGAATCCCGCAGTTGACTACACCGTTTTTCTTGACGGTCTGGCGCAGGGAGAAATCAACAGAACAAAAAAGGACTCTATTTCCTGGGGCGGCAAAGGCATTAATGTGTCCCGTATATTGAATGTATTCGGGCTGTCCAATACCGCCATGGGACTGATCGCAGGCTTTACGGGCCGGGCTCTGGCAGATGGTCTTGCCGCGGAAAATATCCGCACCGACTTTATCAATCTGACCAGGGGACGCACACGGATCAATGTGAAGATTCGGGCAGAGGAGGAAACGGAAATCAACAGTTCCGGTCCCGGAATATCCTCCGGTGAATTTGACGCGCTGCTTGCCAAGCTCCGCGCCCTCTCAAAATCCGATACCATTGTACTGTCCGGAGGCACGCCCCCGTCCATTACCAATGTTATGTATGAGGATCTGCTGGGTGCTATTTCCTACAGCGGCATCCGCTTCATCGCAGATGTCAGCGGACAAGCGCTTCAGACAGTGGTAAAATACAAACCTTTTCTGATCAAGCCAAATAAAAAGGAGCTCTCTGCCTTTGTAAACAGAGAACTCACTGACGATATTACGGAAATACAAGCCGCTGCACAGGAGGCTCTTATCAAGGGCGCCCAGAATGTACTGGTTTCCCTGGGGAGCAAGGGAGCGCTGCTGGTAAACCGCAGCGGATCTGTCTATTCTCCCGCTCCGGAGGGAGAGGTCATTTCCTCCGTGGGAGCCGGAGATGCACTGCTGGCAGGCTTTATTTCCGCACTGTATATGAACAATATCAAAACGATTCTGCTGGATACGGAAGCCGGCCGTGTAAACGCCGCCTGCGCCCTGCGTATGGCCGTAGCCGCCGGAAGCGCGAAAGCCTTCTCCGAGCCGGACAAAGCTCCCTCCTTGAACGATATTCACCGCTATATTACATCATTTCCGAAAAATCCGTAATACAGCGGTGGGCAGCTGCCTTCAGCTGCATCCGGTCGGTCCGCGCCCAGCTGTCATATACGCCTACGGTATACATTCCCGCTGCCCGGGCCCCTTTGATCCCGGCAACGATATCCTCAAATACCATACAATCTTCGGGAGCAACCTTCATTTTACCCGCAGCGGTAAGATAGACCTCCGGAGTAGACTTCTCCAGTTTCAGCTCCCCTGCGGATACAAAGACATCAAAGAGATCATAAACGCCTGTGCGCTTTAATACAGGCTCATAGAGTTCCGGAAACAGTGTCGTTGCCACAGAAGTAATGACACCTCCGGCTTTCAGATATTCCAGATATTCACGGGCAAAGGGCTTCAGGGGCACCCGGTACAGATATTCTTCCTTCACCATACCGTTCCAGATGTCAATGAGCTCTTCGGGCGTATACGGAAGATCCAACAGCGCAATCGTGTACTCCGCCGTCTGCCATGCGCCCATTTGCGCCACCTTAGCACTGTAATCTTCGGGCATAGGAGCACCGCACCGGGCAAAAAAGTCCACATCTACCTGATACCAGAGGCCCATAGAGTCGATCAGGGTCCCGTCTACATCAAAAATCGCACCCTTAAATTCCATCCAGACTACCTACACAAATCAACAAAG
>CBCSVZ010000275.1:0-2226 GCA_965143695.1 uncultured Oscillospiraceae bacterium | reverse complement strand
CGATCTTTCTTACTTCGATCCGGAGACAAACGAGAAGTATGTGCCTTACTGCGTAGAGCCCTCTCTGGGAGCGGACCGCGTTACACTGGCCTTCCTGTGCGAGGCCTATGACGAGGAGGAGATCGCTCCCGGCGATGTGAGAACTGTGCTTCGGTTCCATCCTGCGCTGGCGCCTATCAAGGCCGCTGTATTGCCGCTGTCCAAGAAGCTTTCGGATCAGGCTTTTGCAATCTATGAGAATCTGAGCAAGTACTTTATGTGTGAGTTCGACGAGACCGGAAGCATCGGAAAGCGTTACCGCCGTCAGGATGAGATTGGAACGCCTTTCTGTATCACCTTTGACTTTGATTCTCTGGAGGATCAGGCTGTTACCATCCGGGAGAGAGATTCCATGCAGCAGGTAAGAGTTCCTGTGGCGGAGCTGCAGGCATGGCTGGCTGACAAGCTTGCTTATTAAGGTATTTACGGCAGCTTTAAGACTGCGCTAAAGATACATCTTTTATAGCTTTGTTTGAACGACAAAATTAATGGGAGGTTGAACGATGACAAAGTATGTTTATCAATTCAAAGAAGGAAATGCGGACATGAGAAATCTGCTGGGCGGTAAAGGGGCCAATCTTGCAGAGATGACCAACCTGGGTCTTCCGGTTCCGCAGGGCTTCACAATTACAACAGAAGCCTGTACACAGTACTATGAGGACGGAAGAAAAATTAACGATGAAATAATGGGCCAGATCATGGAAGCCATTGCAAAAATGGAGGAGGTTACCGGCAAGAAATTCGGAGACAAGGAGAACCCGCTGCTGGTTTCCGTTCGTTCCGGTGCCAGAGCTTCCATGCCCGGTATGATGGATACCATATTGAATCTGGGTCTTAACGAAGAGGTCGTTGAAGTCCTGTCTGCAAAATCCGGAAACCCCCGTTGGGCATGGGACTGCTACAGAAGATTCATTCAAATGTACTCCGATGTTGTTATGGAAGTCGGCAAAAAGTACTTTGAAGAGCTGATCGACAAGATGAAGGCGGAGAAGGGTGTTACACAGGATGTGGATCTTACCGCTGAGGATCTTAAGGTACTGGCTGACCAGTTCAAGGCTGAGTATAAGGCAAAGATCGGCGAGGACTTCCCGGTTGACCCCAAGGAGCAACTTATGGGAGCTATTAAAGCCGTATTCCGTTCCTGGGATAATCCGAGAGCCAATGTATACCGCCGTGACAACGATATCCCTTATTCCTGGGGTACCGCTGTTAATGTGCAGATGATGGCCTTCGGAAACATGGGAGAGACC
This sequence comes from uncultured Oscillospiraceae bacterium, assembly GCA_965143695.1. GTDB lineage: Bacteria > Bacillota > Clostridia > UBA1212 > SIG427 > CABQMV01. Next base: position 937 of record CBCSVZ010000275.1, on the reverse strand, counting down.
TCCGGTACCGGTGTTGCTTTTACCCGTGACCCTGCTACCGGCGAGAAGCATTTGATGGGTGAGTTCCTGATGAATGCCCAGGGCGAGGATGTTGTTGCCGGTGTGCGTACTCCTCAGAAGATCGACCAGCTGAAAGAGGTTATGCCTGAGGTTTATGAGCAGTTCGTTAAGATTTGCGCTACGCTGGAGGATCACTACAGAGATATGCAGGACATGGAGTTTACCATTGAGGACAGAAAGCTCTATATGCTTCAGACCCGTAACGGTAAGAGAACCGCACAGGCTGCTCTGAAGATCGCCTGCGATCTGGTTGACGAGGGTATGATTTCTGAGGAAAAGGCTGTTGCTATGATTGACCCCAGAAATCTGGACACACTGCTCCATCCCCAGTTCGACGCTAAGGCTCTGAAGGCTGCTGTCCCCGCCGCCAAGGCTTTGGGTGCTTCTCCGGGAGCTGCCTGCGGTAAAATCGTATTTACGGCAGAGGATGCCAAGACATGGGCTGCGAGGGGCGAAAAGGTCGTTCTGGTAAGACTGGAAACTTCTCCTGAGGATATTGAAGGCATGAAGGCTGCCCAGGGTATCCTGACGGTTCGCGGCGGTATGACTTCTCATGCGGCTGTTGTTGCCCGGGGTATGGGTACCTGCTGTGTATCCGGCTGCGGCGATATTGTAATGGACGAAGCCAATAAGAAATTTACACTGGCCGGTAAAGAGTATCACGAAGGGGATGCAATTTCCCTGGACGGTTCTACCGGTAATATATACGACGGAATTATTCCTACTGTTGATGCTACCATTGCCGGTGAGTTTGGCAGAATCATGGATTGGGCTGACAAGTACAGAACCATGAAGGTTCGTACCAATGCGGATACCCCCGCAGATGCCAGAAAGGCCCGTGAGCTGGGCGCTGAGGGTATCGGTCTCTGCCGTACAG
>CBCSVZ010000274.1:0-2251 GCA_965143695.1 uncultured Oscillospiraceae bacterium | reverse complement strand
CAGATAAACAGAGCAGCAGCGCAGATCACGCTTCTGGCAGCAGCGATCCTGATGATCGGATACGGTGCGATGCGCGGGGAGGCAGCCACGGTACTCTCAAAGGCAATCAAATTATGTATGGAGTGTGTTGGAATTGGATAAGAAAAAACATAAAATATCACAGTTTCTGGCGCACTTTCGGGGATGGATTCAGGCCGTGGCAACGATTCTTACCAATATCCATCTGCCGAACTTCTTTAAAGGAGAGATTTACAGAGGGGATGCAAAGACGGTCTGTGTACCGGGGCTGAATTGTTATTCCTGTCCGGCTGCAACCGGGGCGTGTCCGATCGGTGCTTTTCAGGCTGTAATCGGTTCTTCGAAGTTTAAATTTTCTTATTACATAACGGGATTTTTTATATTGATCGGCGTTTTGCTCGGACGATTTGTGTGCGGATTTTTATGTCCGTTCGGATGGTTTCAGGAGTTGCTGCATAAGATACCGTTTAAGAAATTTTCAACGAAAAAGCTTAAGCCGCTTCGTTATATAAAATATGGTGTGTTGTTGATTTTTGTTATTTTACTACCCCTTCTGGTGACAAATTCACTGGGAATGGGAAATCCGTTTTTCTGTAAATATCTTTGCCCGCAGGGAGTGCTGGAGGGAGCGATTCCGCTTTCGATTGCCAATTCAAGTATCAGAGCGGCCCTTGGCAAACTGTTTACATGGAAATTCGGTATACTTATTACTTTTGTAATCCTAAGCCTTATGTTTTACCGCCCATTCTGTAAATGGATATGTCCGCTGGGCGCAATCTATGCGCTTTGCAATAAGGTATCTTTTCTGCAGATGAAGGTGGATGAGGATAAATGTGTATCCTGCGGCAAATGTGAGAGAGCCTGCAAGATGGACGTGGATGTCACAAAGCATCCGAACCATACGGAATGTATCCGCTGTGGCATGTGTATAAAGGAATGCCCGACGGAAGCAATTCACTATCAATATGGATTTGGAACAGGTAAAACAAATTTGAAAGAGAATAAAGGAGAATAAAATGAAGAAATTAACAGTGATGCTGCTTATTGCAGCGATGGTACTCGGAGTAAGTGCGTGCGGAAATTCTGCTAACAAGGGAAATACAGCAACAGAGTCGCAGATGTCAACGCAGGAAGCAGAAGATCTGGATGCAAAGATTAATGAATTGACACAGAAAGAGAACAGTATTCTTGAAAACCATAAGGCTTTATGGGAGAAGGTATTTAACAGCATTGACAAATCAACTGTCGAGGATGCGACAGCTACGAATTACGGAGATTTTCTGGCAAACTCTTTAGACAAAATTAAGGATAAGTTTACCGATGATGAACTCAAGTCTTTGAAGGAAGATGTTGAAGAAATCAAAAAGCTTGAGGATGAGCTTCAGCCGCTTCTTGAGAAGCAGAGTGCGAATGCATCAAATAAGGATTCCGGCAAAGAGGGAGCAAGCGTATTTCCGGAGTTTAAGGCAAAGGATCTGGATGGAAATGACGTGGACAGCAGCATCATTTCAAAGAATGCGGTCACGGTTTTGAATTTTTGGTTTAATGGATGTTCTCCATGCGTACAGGAGCTTCCGGAACTGAATAAATTAAATGAGGAGCTGAAGGAAAAAGGCGGACAGGTAATTGGTATCAATACAGATTCTCTTGACGGAAATGAGGATGGAATTGCTGAAGCTAAGAGTATTTTAGAGAAGCAGGGTGCAAAATATACGAATCTTTCCCTTGATTCCAACAGTGAAGCCGGAAAATATGCAACAAGCATTATGGCCTTCCCGACTACAATCGTGCTTGACCGTAACGGAAATATTATCGGAGAGCCGATCATGGGCGGTATTGATAATGACGAGTCATATAAGCAGTTGATGAAGACGATCGATCAGATACTGGCGGCTGATAAGAACTAGATAAGTTACTGTTCACACCTAACGGTGTTACCAGCAACGATTACAGCCCATTTAAAATGCCTCTACGAGGCATTTTAAATGGGCTGTAATCACTCAATAATTAATACTATGGCGCATAGCTTGACAACGTGGTGTCAAGCTTGCGTCTGAACAGTAACGAACAGATAGATTAAAGGGTGGTAAAAATATTTTAGGAATTGATAAATTGAATTCTGTCTGATACAATTGCTCATGGGTGCTACCATAACGGTAGGTGGTTAGTCCTTCGGCAGAGGGACTGTGACCCTCTGATTACATAGAAACCCGTAAGGGAATCCAAGGAAAGC
>CBCSVZ010000273.1:0-2263 GCA_965143695.1 uncultured Oscillospiraceae bacterium | reverse complement strand
TTGGATTGAATTAAAAAATGTAAACTGGAATTCAAATTGTTTCCTTCCTTTCCTGATGTATATCATTATTAATTATTATATTCTGCATTTTTATTCCCGGGAACAACCGGGGGTCTGACCCCTGTCCGGTCAAATATATTATACTGAAGCAGGGCTGTGACAGTAATGAGTGTTGCTTTTTTTAGGGATTTTATGCTATAATGCGAAACGAAATAAATATGGGCAATCAACGACACACGTAGCACATTTGTGCATAAATCTGATTACGGTACGGATTCCAAGCGTGTGTTGATATATGTTTTTTTGCACACGCTGAGCGTGTGCTTTTTTTGTCTGTAGCATTAGGAGGTTATTTATGCAAGACAACACTTATTTGGGTACAGAGAAAGTAGGCAAACTACTTAGAAAGTTTGCCATCCCGTGTATTTTTTCACTCATCATTTCCTGTCTGTACAATATTGTTGACCAGATATTCGTAGGAAATGGTGTCGGGTATTTGGGAAATGCCGCTACCGGCGTTATTTTCCCAATTACCGTTGTAGGATGGGGCGCATCACTGTTTTTTGGTGATGGCGCAGCCGCTGCACTCAGCGTTTCTCTCGGAAGAAATGACACAAAGAACATTCATCGTAGTGTCGGCAACAGTATTCTATTTTCCTTTCTTTCCGGCGTTGTGATTATTGCGGTAGCATATCTTGGAGGCGATAGTCTGCTCCGCCTGATCGGTGCTACCGACGCCAATATTGAACTTGCAAGAGATTACGGTTTTATAATCTATGCAATGATGCCGCTGGCGCTTGTTCAGAATACCCTCGCTTCTATTATTCGTGCAGACGGGAGCCCGAAATATGCAATGGGAGCGATGCTTGTCGGTGCTATGCTGAATATCATCGGTGATCCTATCGCTATTTTTATTTTGGATTTAGGCATTAAAGGTGCAGCATATGCAACAATTCTCGGCCAGTTCGTCAGCTTTTTAATTTGTGCAGGTTATCTCAGAAAGAGTAAAACCTTTCAAATCTCTTTGTCCAGCTTTCGTCCTGATTTTACGCTACTCAAGCGCGTAATGCTACTTGGTGCTTCGAGTTTGCTGACACAGTTATCAATTGTTATAATTACAATTATCAATAATATTCTTCTTGTCAGATACGGCGCGCTCTCGGAATATGGCGCAGATATTCCTCTTGCTGCTTTTGTTGTTATAATGAAGCTGTTCCAGATCGTGTTGAACATTGCTATCGGTATTGCTGCCGGAGCTCAGCCTATTGTTGGATATAACTACGGCGCAAAGAATTACGATAGAGTAAAAAAACTGCTCAAACTGATCCTTATATGGACGGCGTCGGTTTGCCTTATCTGCACAGCGTTGTTTGAAATTGCGCCTACTTTGTTTATTAAACTGTTTGGTACCGACAGCGAGCTTTATACGCAGTTTGCTTCTCTCTGTCTCCGTATCTATTTGTCTCTCATTACTTTTACTTGCTTACAGAAAGTCTGCTCCATTTTTCTTCAGTCCATCGGACACGCAAAAGCAGCGGCGCCTCTATCTATATTGAGAGATGTATTTTTAATTGTTGTATCTTTACTTGCTCCCTTAGCCTGGGGAGTTAAAGGTATTTTCTGGGCAGCCCCTATTGCAGATATTTTAGCAATGGCAATTACGGCAGTCGTTATGGTTCGTCTATGGAAACAACTGTGTAGCGATGAAAAAGCAAAAGCTTCTGACATAGAAGCAGAAACCGTCTTTCAAAACCGACAGGGGGTCTGACCCCTGTCCGGTCCATAAAAAGTTTGTAAATAAGTCTCGGTTTGTCTATTAATTTCTGTTTTAATATGACGCATAGACACAGGAGGTCTTGTACGCCATGAGAAAAAGACATTTTACCATTATCATAAGCCTTGTGCTGATGCTCTGCCTTTTCGGCGGCGGATGCACCTCCAAGGAAGCGCGGATAAAAAGAGAGTACGAAAAAGCAGAAACCCGTGAAATGCAGCTGGCGGTTTGGGCGCCGCCCTACAGCGAGGTGTACGAAACGGAAGGCGCTATGGATAAAGTGTACAGGATGCTGGCGGAGTCAGGTATCAATTATGTGTACAACGAGCAGGAATGGGACAGCGAACTTCTGAACCGTATTATGGACTGCTGTGAAAAATATGGCATTAAGTCGATTATAGGATTGCCCACAGGGGATAAGGAGTGGGCAATGTCTGTGGTGCGCCAGACCATGGAGCATCCGGCCTGTTGGGGCTATAATTTGCGGGA
>CBCSVZ010000272.1:0-2263 GCA_965143695.1 uncultured Oscillospiraceae bacterium | reverse complement strand
CGGAAACTGTTCTCCGGAATAGCCGTTGATCCGCAGGTGATCCACCATAACAATATCGGGCGTCATACCGCAGGCCTCTATGGCATTCTTCATGGCCAGATGGGTGGCATTTAAAATATTGATACGGTCTATGGTTTCGTTATCGACCGTCCCCACCCCGTACGCCAAAGCCATGTCAAGAATACTGTCATACAGTGCTTCCCGGGCTTTCGCACTAAGTTTCTTAGAATCATTTGCCCTGGGGAAAGGCCCTTCTGCAGGTAAAATGACACAGGCGGCCACAACGGGCCCGGCCAGCGGTCCCCTTCCGGCCTCGTCAACTCCGCCTAAAAGGCGATAGCCTTTTGCCTGAAGCGCTCTTTCATACTGACACAGTTCAAAGAATGTTTCATCCGTCATTTTCCTGTTCCTCCACAGTCACAATCGGTTCCAACGCCTTTGGGGTGTCCAGAGAAATACGCCCCATTTTACCTCCGCGAAACTCATCCAGGACAATCGCCGCTGTCCTTATGAGATCCACCGCTCCGCCCTTTACCAGACAGCCCCGCTTTCGCCCGCAGAGCTCCAAAAGCTCCATTCTGTCCAGAAGGCCGCAGTCAGCAGGTATCTTAAACCGTTCCCGCAGCGCTTCCGGATATGCCTCCTGTAAGAAATCCAACAGAAAGCAGGCGATATCCGTATTATCCAGAATGTCCTCCTTAATCGCACCGGTGCAGGCCAACCGGTATCCGCAGCGCTGATCCTCGATTTTCGGCCACAGCAGCCCCGGAGTGTCCAAAAGATAAATATCGGAGGCCATTTTCAGCCACTGCTTACTTCGGGTAACGCCTGGCTTGTCGCCGGTGACCGCAACCGCTTTCCCGGCAACTCTGTTGATAAACGAGGATTTTCCCACATTGGGAATTCCCACGATCATCGCCCGTATCTGGGCATTCACACGTCCCTTCTCCTCCTGCCGCCTGATCTTTTCTGCCATAGCGTTCTTAATAGCGGCCGTGACCTTCTTCACACCTTCTCCTTTACGGCTGTCTGTGAAAACGGCCTCTATCCCCTGTTTTCTGTAATATGTTTTCCAAAAATCGCTCATGACGGGATCCGCCAGATCCGCTTTATTGCACACCATAACAGAAGGCTTCTTCCCGATCACCTTCACGATTTCGGGGTTACGGCTGCTATAAGGGATCCTGGCGTCACAAAGCTCAACAACAACATCTACATTTGACAGGTTTTCTGCAAGGATCCGCCTTGCCTTCGCCATATGGCCCGGAAACCACTGAATCACTCCCATTGATACAAATTCATTCCTTTCAGTAATAATAACCGTAATACAGTGTAAGCAATGCCGTTTCAAGAATCAGTATCAAAGGCACGCCTATTGTAAACTTCTTATGTCTTGTCTTATGCCGGAAAGCATACATGGCAGCCAACGCACCTACAGAGCCGCCCAGAACCGCTGCCCACATAAGGACCGCTTCGGGAATTCTCCATCTTCTGTGCACCGCCTTATACTTGTCCGCTCCGTACAGCAGAAACGTAATAATATTTACCGAAATTGCGTAAACTAACATAAATTTCAAGACAACCACCTTGGAAATTATAACATAAAATGAGAGGATGACAAAGAAAATGAAAATCAAAGGTGTATTCAGCAGAGAACTTTTGGACTCCAGAGGAAATCCCACCGTGGAGGCAACCGTTGTGTTGGACAACGGTTTAAGAGCCTCTGCCATTGCCCCCAGCGGAGCTTCAACCGGTAAATTCGAAGCAGTAGAGCTGCGTGACAATGACCGCAGCCGTTACAGAGGCAAGGGAGTCCGTAAGGCCTGTGAAAATATCAACACCACAATCAACCGCGCCCTTTGCGGCATGGATATCTGCAGACAGGCAGCAATCGACAATAAAATGCTGGAAGCAGACGGCACAGAGGACAAGCATATGCTGGGCGCCAACGCAACAATCGCAGTTTCACTGGCCGCAGCAAAGGCAGCGGCACTCTTAAATAAGCTGCCTCTATACCGATATCTGGGCGGAATTCTCTGCGCCTCGGCGGTAGCCAGAAAAGAAGGCGCAGATGAAATAAAAACCCTGGGATCCGTTATGCCCGTACCGATGATGAATATTTTAAACGGAGGTGCCCACGCCGGCAATAATGTAGACATACAGGAATAAATGATCATGCCTGTAGGAGCCCCCACCTTTAGGGAAGCCATGCGATGGTGCAGTGAAGTATACCACTCCATTGCGGAGCTAATGAAAAAAGACG
>CBCSVZ010000271.1:0-2272 GCA_965143695.1 uncultured Oscillospiraceae bacterium | reverse complement strand
AGTGGCGGGTGCAGCAGTGGTTTCGGCGTTTAACTATTATGTTACCTCTTCTGCCGGAGAATATATTCTGGACCGAGGAGAATTTGACAACTTCAATGCCGACTATATTCTGGTACTGGGCGCCCATGTGCGGCCTGACGGAACGTTGTCGGACATGCTCAGTGACCGTATGCAGACAGGTACAGAGCTATACGGACGGGGGGCGGCTTCGACAATGCTGCTGACCGGAGATTCTGAAAATGCCGGGGAATGTGATGAAACAGGCGGCATGACAGATTTTGCGCGAAATAACGGTGTGCCCGAGGAAAATATCCTTGTGGATACCGTGGGCCTTTCCACATACGATTCCATTAAGCGGGTGCAGGAACAGCTGCCGGGAACCCGCGTTATTATCGTTACCCAGAAATACCATTTATACCGGGCAGTATATATTGCCAGACAGTTAGGGCTGGAGGCCTATGGCTGTGACAGTGCTCTGCGCGACTACGGAAGCAGTCAGTATCTGTATATGGCCAGAGAGTGGGGCGCAAGAGTGAAGGACGTACTCTTTGTAAAAACAAAGCAGGCAGCAACTTATGGCACTGAAATTCAAATTGAAAAATATAATGTAACTGACAAATAATATTTTTGGAGGTTACAGGCTTGATATATTTTGATAACGCAGCAACCGGCTGGCCCAAACCGCCGCAGGTTTTTGCTGCTGTCAGCGAAGCTCTGCATAAGGCCGGAAACCCGGGGCGCGGAGCGCATACAAGTGCGGCCTGGGCCGCTCAGAAAGTATATTCTGTAAGAGAAAAGCTATCTGCGTTGTTTCATATAGAGGATCCTCTTCAGATCGCATTTACGCTGAATGCTACCCACGCACTGAATATTGCAGTGAATTTGTGCCGCGGTGAGATTGTAACCACGTCCATGGATCACAATTCTGTGTTGAGGCCGGTTATCAGCCGGGGATATTTTAATATCGTAAAGGCAGACAGCTGCGGTCACATAGAGAGTTCAACGGTCATAAGACGCATTTCGGATCTGACAGGGGCTGTCATCATGACCCATGGCTCCAATGTCACGGGAGAAGTCTACGACATTGAAGCCGTAGGCGCGGTATGCCGGAAACGGGGGATCCTCTTTATTGTTGACTGTGCGCAGACTGCCGGCGTGATTCCCATCGATGTGGGTAAAATGAATATTGATGTGCTGTGTTTTTCCGGACACAAGGGTCTGCTGGGCCCCCAGGGTACAGGGGGCATCTATATCAGAAAGGGAATCCCCATACGCCCCTTTATGTTGGGTGGGACAGGAAGCAAAAGCTTTCAGCTTACGCAGCCAACGGAAATGCCGGACTGCTTTGAGTCCGGTACCGTCAATGTGCACGGCATTGCCGGATTAGGCGCAGGAATAGACCATATTAACGGGGTGGGTATAGATGCCATACACAGCAGAGAGACGGAGCTGAGACGGTATTTTACCGGCAAAATAAAGGATATACCGGGAATCCGGGTGTACGGCAAGGAACAGGGGGAAACGACCGGCACGGTCTCTGTAAATATCAAGGGGACCGACAGCAGTCAAATTGCCGGCCTGCTGGCCGAAAAGGATATCTGCGTACGCGGGGGCTTTCACTGCGCGCCTCTTGCCCACAAAAGTCTCGGGACAGACAAAAACGGCGCTGTGCGTTTCAGCTTCGGCTATGAAAATACCTGCAGTGAAATTGACCGGGCTGTGGAGGTGATGCGGCAGATTGCCGAAAAGTTATAATTTTTGTTGCCAGAAAATACTAAATATAGTATACTAAACAAAGTTATAACACATGATAGAATTGGGAACGGTGATTTGTATGAGATGTCCATTTTGCAGCTGTTTAGAAGATAAAGTTGTTGATTCCAGACCCACAGATGAGGGCCTTACCATCAGAAGGCGCAGAGAATGCGTGCAATGCGGCGCGCGTTTTACCACCTATGAGAAAATTGAAACGGTACCCCTCATGGTAGTTAAGAAGGACGGGACAAGGCAGGCCTTCGACAGAAACAAGATCCTGAACGGTATTGTGAAGGCCTGTGAGAAGCGCACGGTTTCCATGCAGGATATTGAAAAGCTTGTAGACGGTATTGAATTGCAGCTTTACAACAGCATGAAAAAGGAGATCAATTCCAATGAAATCGGGGAAATAATCATGTCCGCTTTAAAGAATATCGATGAGGTTGCCTATGTAAGATTCGCTTCTGTATACCGGCAATTTAAGGATATTGATACCTTTATGGCCGAATTAACCAAA
>CBCSVZ010000270.1:0-2291 GCA_965143695.1 uncultured Oscillospiraceae bacterium | reverse complement strand
AGACAGCCTGGCATTTTAAGGATAATAAGAAGAGCAGGGTATACATATACGATGGAAAAAGAAAAGGTGCCCGCGAAATTAAAACGGGCTATTTTGTAGAAAAATATGACGCGGTCAAGGATATCTCCTATTTGCGCATAGCACTTTATACCGGAAGAACGCACCAGATCAGAGCGCATTTGGCTCATTTGGGACATCCTGTTATAGGAGACGGAAAATACGGCACTCCGGATACCAGGGACGGCCTGGGCTTTCGTTATCAGGCTCTGTGGGCAAGTGAAATAGAGACGGACCTTTTCAAACTGAAGGATCCGCCTCGCTTTCAGTAACAAAAATCAGTTGGCGAAAAGCTGTACAAATACCTGTCCGTATACTGGACTGCTGTAGATACCGATTCCTGTCCGCGTATAGTTTTCATTGAGAATGTTTGCCTTTTGTGCATCGGAATCCATCCAGGAATAGAAGGCTCCTTCCGGTGTCGTGTTGCCTGCAAGATTTTCGGCAGCTTTGTTGAATACGACACCTGATTTTTTCAGCAGTTCAAAAGGACTTCCCAGTACTTCGGAATGATGTGAAAAGTAGTTATTCTGTACCATATCGGAAGCCTTCAGATATGCAGCACCGCAGAGCTCTTTATCATATGCCAGCGGCGCAAGCCCTGCGCTTTCTCTGGCCTGATTGGTAAGCGACAATATATTTTCGGCAGTTGTGTCGGACGCAGCTGCTGTTTCCGCTGAAATTTCGCTTTTCTCCATACAGCCTACTTTTCCGGTATCGGCGTTGTATACAATGTACCAGTCATCCACCTCGCCGTACACCTGTATATCCGCCTGTCCGTCTACGGTTTCCACAACAGAATAATCCGTTCCCGGACCGCTGTACATAACGCCCTGCTGGGGCACTTCATCCGCGTAAATGCCCATCGTCCAGGTAAAAAGCAATAGAGTAAGGATCATGAACATTGAAATAATTCTGTTTTTATCACACATGACAATACAACCTCCATAAAATTTATAGAAGTATTATTGGTAAAATGCAGAATTTTATGCGTCTGGAGCTATATGATTTCAATGTTTTTTTCTGACGCAAAGGCAATGATTTCCCGGGGCAGATCGGAAGTTTCTGTAATCAGTGCGTCAATGTCTTCGAAATTGGCCAGGGTATACATCAGATCTTTACCGATCTTACTTGTGTCCATAAGCATAAAGCTTTTTTTTGCTTTGTTGACCACTTTCCTTTTTAATTCGGCTTCATATACATTGGATACCGTAAAGCCTGCGTCCATGGTGAAAGCGGAGGCAGACATAAAGGCCAATTCAATATTGATTCTGTCGATGGAGGAAATAGCGCTGGGACCCGATACAGAAAGTGTGTTTCGGTTCAATGTACCGCCCAGCATAACCACGGAAATCTTGTTCTTATCGATGACCTCCTGGGCAATATTGGTGGCGTTTGTGATAATGTTAAAATGCTCGTTTGGCAAAATCCGTGCCAGAGCCATGATCGTGCTTCCTGCATCCAGATAAATCGAACAGCCTTTTTTGATAAAGGGGAGCGCTTTTTTTGCAATTTCATTTTTTGCAATAATATTCGCCCGGGCTCGCAATCCGTATTCATTTTCCTCTCCCGGAATAGGAGGGTGTTCTGACAGGCTTTTCAGGCTCACTGCGCCGCCTCTGGTACGCAATACATGACCCGCCTGCTCTAACTGGATCAAATCACGCCGCAGTGTCATTACAGAAACATCCGGGAACAGATGACTTAACTCATTCAGAGAGATGTCACCGTGCGTTTCAAGGATATTTAACATGTTTTTTTGTCTGTCATTCAGCACTTTCCGTAACTCCAATCAATAAATGAAAACAGGGCAGGCAAGAGAAGCCTGCCCTGAAAATGGGAAATCAAACACCTTTCTTTGCCTTGCGAAGCTGCTCGGTAACTGTAAAGTTTACATTCGGAGTAGCAACATGTCCGGGCAGAGGCATGATTTTCTCGTTAATAGCATCCAGAATCCAGCTGGTCTGCGGGAAGAAGTCTGCATCAAACTCATAAGCAGGAGTGATCCAGTTTCTTGCGCCTACGATTACCGGAGGAGCATCCAGATAATCAAAGGCCATTTCGCTGATATTCTGAGCAATATCATTCAGGTAAGAGCCTCTCTGGCAGGCATCGCTGGCCAGAACAATCTTACCGGTCTTCTTTACGGATTCCAGAACCTTTTCGTAGTTGAAAGGCACCAAAGATCTTGCGTCAATAACTTCTGTGGAAATTCCGTTCTTTTCTTCCAGAAT
>CBCSVZ010000269.1:0-2314 GCA_965143695.1 uncultured Oscillospiraceae bacterium | reverse complement strand
GGCTTCCCCCAGAGAATATATGAAGCGTATTCTGGGACTCTGTATGCATTTTACCGATCACATACCGGATGCAGGACAGAAAAACTTGATTTTTACCGGCAAGACGGGACTGGGTAAAACCTTTCTCTGTTCCTGTATGGCCAACGAGCTGCTGGACAGAGGAATATCCGTACTGTATATTAAGGCTTCAGAGCTGTTTAACCAGATTACCTTTAACAGAAACGAGGAGCTCAGAAAGCAGCTTTATCAGGTGCAGACGCTTATTATTGACGATCTGGGCATTGAAAAGCAGACGGATATGCGCTATTCGGACTTTTTGGAGCTTTTGGACAAGAGGAATATTTTACATGACAAATACGGGTATGCTACGGTAATTTCTACCAATCTGGACCCCAACGGACTGCTGTCCTACTATGATGAGCGCATCTGCTCCCGGCTGTTTGGCAATTTTGACCTGCTGCGCTTTGCAGGGGATGACATCAGGCTGATCAACAAATAGGAGGTTTTGTGTATGTATTACAACAACGGAAATTGGAGTTCGGAAGCTGTGGGCGCAGCACTGATGACGGTCGCAGGGGTTCTGGGTATTGTTTTGTTTTTTGTTTTGGCCTCTTCCCTGATCGCTTACATTTTTGAAGCCATCGGGCTGTACACTCTGGCTAAGCGGAGGGGTTTACGGTATCCGGGCCTGGCATGGGTGCCGGTGGCAAATGTATGGATCCTGGGCGCTCTGGCTGATAACTATATGAGCGTCACGGAGCTTCGGGAGACCAGGTTCAGACACATTCTTTTGGGATTGGAGATCGCTCTGAGTGCAATCTGTATTCCGGTGGCGGTTATTTCGTTGGGTTCCGTTCTGGAGGCTGTAGCTTCTATTGCGGATGGCCGTTACTATGCGGCAGGAGGCTATGTGCTGTGGTCTTTCGGCATAATGGGACTCAGCTTTGTTCTGTTTGTTCTGTCTGTTGTCCTTACGGTGTTCCTGTATATTGCACTTTACAGAATTTTTAAATCCTGTCAGCCTTCCAGTGCGGTGGTGTATTTGATTCTTTCTATCTTTTTCAGTGTTTCCCTGCCCTTTATTCTGTTTGGTATCAGGAATAAGGATGAGGGGATGATTCCGGCTTATGTGAATCCGCCTTACGGAGAGAGGTAAGGGCGAGCCGATGAAACTACATTTTACCAATGCAAAAATAATGACCATGGTCCCGGGAACGGATATCTTCGAGGGAGACCTGATTACCGAGAATGATCGGATTCTCTACTGCGGTCCGGCTTTAGAGACGGATGCGGCGCCGGCGGGGGGATGCGACCGGACGGTCAACGCGGAGGGCAACCTGATCATGCCGGGCTTTAAGAATGCCCATACCCACTCTCCTATGACTTTTCTGCGCTCCTTTGCGGACGATATGCCTCTGGACCGGTGGCTGAATGAGCAGGTATTTCCCCGGGAAGCAAAGCTGACGGGAGAGGACATCTACTGGCTGACGAAGCTGGCTTTTTTGGAATATGTGACTTCGGGAATCACCGCCTGCTTCGACATGTATTTCGGCCTGGACAGCTTTGCTGCGGCAGCACGGGAATACGGCTTTCGCACTGTATTCTGCGGAAGCATCAACCGTTTTGGAGGCAGCGTACAGGGACTTGCGGATGACCATGAAAAGTACAACAAAATGGGACCGCTGATTTCACATCGGTTGGGATATCATGCGGAGTACACAACTGACCTTGCGATGATCCGGGAACTGGCAGAACTGGCCGGGACCTTGAAGGAGCCTGTTTTCACCCATAATTCTGAGACACGCAATGAGGTGGAGGGCTGTAAGGCGCGTTACGGCAAGACGCCTACGGAATTGATGGACAGTCTGGGACTTTTTGACTACGGGGGCGGAGGCTTCCACTGTGTGCATTTTACCCAAAGAGACAGAGAGATTTTTGCGGAGAAAGGCTTGTATGCGATTACAAATCCCGCGTCGAATCTGAAGCTGGCCAGCGGCATTGCCGACCTGACGGCCATGGGCAGGTGCGGGGTGAAAATGGCCATTGGGACCGACGGACCTGCCAGCAACAACTGTCTGGATATGTTCCGGGAGATGTTCCTGGCTGCGGGGCTTCAGAAAGTGCTCCATGAAGATGCTTCCGCCATGCCCGCGGCCTCCGTGCTGGATATGGCCGTATGTCAGGGCGCCCGTGCCATGGGGCTTTCAGACTGTGACTGTCTGGCTGTGGGTAAAATGGCGGATTTGATCCTGATTGATTTACAGCGGCCCAACATGCAGCCGCTTAATAATATTGCCTCTAATCTGGTTTACAG
>CBCSVZ010000268.1:0-2315 GCA_965143695.1 uncultured Oscillospiraceae bacterium | reverse complement strand
CAGGAAGCGGTCGAAGCAATCATCAAAAATGAGCGGCTGAAAGCAGAACTGATCACAAATGTTTCACATGATCTGAAGACACCTCTGACCTCCATTGTCAATTATGTAGATCTCCTGAAGCGGGAGAATCTGCAGGGGGAGAAGGTACAGCACTATATCGAAGTGCTTGACCAGAAATCACAGCGCCTGAAGCAGCTCACGGAAGATCTGGTCGAGGTGAGCAAGATCAGCTCCGGCAATGTGGAGCTGCATATGACCATTCTGCAGGTACAGGCGATGTTCGACCAGGCATATGGAGAATTTGAGGATCGCTTTGAGGAAAAGGGGCTGACACCGGTATGGAATCTGCCGGCGGAGCCGGTGATGATTGAAGCGGATGGCCGACAGTTCTGGCGGGTACTGGAAAATCTTTTTGGCAACCTATGCAAATATGCAAAAGAGGACAGCAGCTTTTCTGTCACGGTAAAGACAGAAGCGGAACAGGTCATCATCACCGTCGCAAATACGGCGAAGGAGGCACTGCATGTTTCAGCTGAGGATCTCATGGGACGCTTTGTACGGGGAGACCGCAGCCGAAATACGGAGGGCAGCGGGCTCGGTCTTTCGATTGCCAAAAGCCTTACAGAGCTGCAGGGCGGAGACTTTTCCCTGCGGGTATCCGAAGACCGGTTTGCAGCGATCATTACCTTCCCGCAAAAAGAAAGGCCGCAGAAGCCTGAATTATAAACAAAATGGAAGTTATCTGAAATTTCTGTGAAATGAAGACCGGTATCGTTGACATTCTTCTGGTTCGGGGGTAAAGTGTTATAATTAGCATGGAACAAACACAAGGGGGATGGTCTTAAATGAGAAGACGATTGGAACAATTTATGCAGGGACGCTATGGGACAGATGAACTAACGAAGTTTCTGATGGCGATCTGCCTGATCCTGTTGCTGGCGAATACATTTACAAGGCAGCCGCTGCTGTACTGGCTGGCGCTGGTGCTGATCGGGTACTGCTATTTCCGCATGTTTTCGCGGAATATTTCCGGGCGCAATGAGGAGAAC
Source organism: uncultured Oscillospiraceae bacterium (assembly GCA_965143695.1). Taxonomy (GTDB): domain Bacteria; phylum Bacillota; class Clostridia; order UBA1212; family SIG427; genus CABQMV01. Next base: position 1,266 of record CBCSVZ010000268.1, on the reverse strand, counting down.
CAGAAATATCTTTCCTGGACGGCCGGGATTCGCAGGAGCTTTACGCAGACAAAGAACCGCATTGTGCAGAGTAAGGACTACCATATTTACAAATGTCCGGTCTGCGGACAGAAGATCCGCATCCCGAGAGGAAAAGGAAAAATCTGTATCACCTGTCCGAAGTGCAGACATGAGTTTGAAAAGCGAAGCTGACCACGAAAGGTGAGAGATTCAGATATGTTCGGATATATTTATGTAAATGAGCAGGAGCTCAAGCTGAAGGACTATACGGCATACCGCAGTTTTTACTGCGGATTATGCCGTAATTTGCATCAAAGGTATGGACGTACTGCTCAGATGATGTTAAACTATGACCTGACGTTTCTGGCCATTTTGCTGACCGGGCTGTATGAGCCGGAGACAAAGGCAGAGGAGTACCGCTGTATTCCGCATCCCTTTCAGAAGCATCGGATGACGGAGAATGAAGCCGTAGCATACGCGGCGGATATGACGGTGCTGCTGTCTTATCAGAAAATGCAGGACGACTGGAAGGATGAAAAGAGCGTACCCGGATTCGCCGTATCCATGCTGCTTCGGAAGGATTATCAGAAGCTGATGGAGCAGTACCCGCGGCAGGGACGCGCGATTGAAGAAAATATTCGCCTGCTTTCAGAGGCGGAGCAGCAGAATCAGAAGGATATCGACTATGTATCCGGTCTGACCGGGCGCTTTTTGGCGGAGATTTTTGTCTGGAAGGATGATATCTGGCAGGAGGAACTGCGGAATATGGGCTTCTACCTTGGAAAGTTTGTGTACCTGATGGATGCGTTAGAAGACGTAGAAAAGGATCGGAAGAAGGGCAATTACAATCTTTTTCTGGAGAGCGGAGAGGTCTGGAGCAGGGAACAGGCGCCCAAATATAAGGAAATACTGACAGCAATGGCCGCAGAGGCCGCGCGCTCCTTTGAGCGTCTCCCGATCATCACGTGTGCAGACATTCTGCGCAATATTCTGTACTCCGGTGTCTGGTGCCGGTATCTGATGGTGGGAGAGCGGGAGCGGCAGCGCAAGGAGAAGGTCATGGATCAGCGCCGTCAGAAGTGAGGAGAGAGTATGAAAAATCCATACGAGATACTGGGGGTTCCGGAAAATGCCTCCGAGGATGAGATCAAAAAGGCATACCGGAGACTCAGCCGGAAATACCATCCGGATGCCAATATCAATAATCCGAATAAAGCAGAAGCAGAGGAAAAGTTTAAAGAAATTCAGCAGGCGTATCAGCAGATC
>CBCSVZ010000267.1:0-2329 GCA_965143695.1 uncultured Oscillospiraceae bacterium | reverse complement strand
GGATCGTCTGCCATGTCTATAAGGTATTCGTAGGTCTGACGGGCTTTTTGTTCTGCGGCCAGATTCTCTGTCAGATCGGTTATTGCATCGCCCTTGGATTGCAGACAGGCGGCGCTGAAGGGGACGCCCCCTGCGTTCTGCGGATAGATGCCCAGACCGTGCTCTACATAGTTGGCGTCATAGCCGGCATCCTTCAGCATCTGGCAGTCGGCTCCGTCTAACAGCTGGTGGCACATGCTGCCGATCATTTCCAGATGGGCCAGCTCTTCGGTACCGATATCATTCAGTATTCCCTTTGTTACCTGTGTCGGCATGGTAAAGCGCTGGGACAAATAGCGAAGTGAGGCGGCCAATTCTCCGTCGGCGCCGCCGTACTGGGTGATGATCAGCCTTGCCATTCTCGGGTCGGGCTTTGTGATCCTTACAGGATACTGTAACTTTTTCTCATATTCCCACATAGACTAACACCCCTTTCCGGTCTGCTTATTCCAGGGCCACGGATTCTCGATCCAATCCCAGGTACAATCGGAATTTAAATATCCCCGGGTAGTAATCGGTCCGTACATGGACTGATAGCTGTCTATCAGCACAGCACGCTTCCTGACAATATTGTTGTGGAGCTCAATGGCGTCACTGTCATCGGGATGGGTGTCCAAAAACAGATTGAGGTCGGTTTCGGCAAAGTCCAGTGCCATGATTTCATAAAGCATGGTTTCTCTATCCATTGTCGCAGCACCACCCCTCTAATTTACATTCATAAGGTTTATCCAGAATGGGGAAGATTGTACCCTGACGCAGTCCTTCACAGGCAGAATACATTTCTCCGCCGGAAGGCTGCATGGGTACCCACGCCTGGGCAATACCTTTTACAGGAGCGAATCCGTCTTCTGAAAAAATATTGCAATCTGACAGCGGCGTATTAAGAAACGGTGTATCACAGCTTTTATTGCATTGCATACAACAATCCTCCATAGTATATTTTCAATACTATGGTATTCGACAGAGTTCGAGGATGTGCAGGTATCATTATTCCACACCCTTATATCCGTTTTTCTCGGCGTGCCCGAGCAAAAAGAGAAACGCATAAGCGGGAATTCGAATCAGCTTCCGCCCATTGGGTGCATTGTGAATGCCGTAATCCTCCGGTGTTTTGGTCACAATAATGGATGCGGATGCATTCCCCGACAGCTGACAGATAGCGCTGTCATCCGCTATAGGTGCACCTTCACGGTATTTTACCTCAATTAGAATGTTCCGTATATTCGGACACTCCACAACAATATCAATTTCTTTTTTCTTGCTTCCGCCTCGGAAATATCCCACAGAGGTTGCGTTTTGATAGTAAAATGTCGCTACATGCTTATAGACCGCTGTTTCCACAACCTTGCCCATTTCTGTAGGATTGGTGAGAATATCGTCATCCATTAAAACGGCATTTCGTATGGCTGCATCGGCAATATAGATTTTCGGACTGGCCTTTAATACTTTCTTGTTTGCCATGTCTACAGGCCAGCTTTGGTAAATCAGATTGGCACTTTCCAGATAGCGAATATAATTTTCCACCGTAGGGCGGCTTACTCCCTGCAGTTCTTTTGCAATGGCTTCCAGGGAAACGATTTCCGAGGAAACATTGCACAGATACAGGAAAATGCGTTCTAATTCGGTAGAATTCCGAATATTATAGAGAGAGGGCAGATCGCGCTTCAGCACCTTGTCTACCACATCCTCACGCATGATCTGTTGGGCCAACAGGTCGTTGTTGGAAAGCGCCAGTTCCGGAAAGCCTCCAACCTGTAAATACCGATTAAAATGCTTCTGAATATCGGAAAGCTGCAGCATTACCTGGGCTTGCTCTATTCGCGACATGTTCTGAAAGGTACTGATCTTTAATTCGGGGTCAAGGGATGGCATTTCAAGCTGAAGAAGCTCACAGTATTCGTAAAAAGACAGAGTAGGGACGCTGATGACTGACCACCTTCCTGCGCCGCTCTCCCGGCTCCCTTTCATCAGGGCAGGACTGGCCGAACCGGTTGCTACCACATGGGTATCCGGCTGCATATCGTAAATGGTTTTTAGCCATTTGTCCCAATCCTGTGCATACTGAATTTCATCGAAGAAATAATATACATCTTCTTTCGCATAGATATTTTCGTGATAGCATTCCAAAATATCATTAAAGGAGCTCAGCTTCAGCATGGGGTGATCCAGAGAAATAAAGACAATTTTTTGCGGTGCAATCCCTTTGTTCAGAAGACTGTCGATCATTTGATACTGGATTGTAGTTTTTCCCACGCGCCTTGTGCCGGTCAGTACAACGGTACGGCGAATG
>CBCSVZ010000266.1:0-2335 GCA_965143695.1 uncultured Oscillospiraceae bacterium | reverse complement strand
CTTCCGCGATCCTGTGGCATTTTCTTACGGAGAAGCTGGAGCTTCATGCCGACTGGTTTATTCCGGACCGGTTTGAGGATGGCTACGGCCTGTCTAAGAACGCTATCAGTCTTATTGCCGGGAGAGGCACGACCCTTATTATTACCGTGGACTGCGGCATTGTCAGCTGTGAGGAGGTAGCCTTTGCCAGAGAGCAGGGGATCGATGTCATTATAACAGATCATCACCGCTGCGGTGAGCAAATACCGGAGGCGGTGGCCGTGATTGATCCTATGCGGCCGGACTGCCCGTACCCTTTTCCTTATTTATGTGGCGCGGGAGTCGCGTATAAAGTTACAGAGGCCCTTGCGGAGGCGATCGGCCTAGAGGGGAGACCTGTCGAATATCTGCCGATTGCAGCTGTGGCCACAATCGGGGATTCCGTTTCTCTGTCAGGAGAAAACAGGAATATTGTAGCTGTGGGAATGCAGCAAATGTCGGATTGCCGCTGGGTGGGGCTCCATAAGCTCATGGATGCAGCCGGCGTAAAGCCGCCGCTGAGTGTCCGCAATATTGCCTTTGGATTGGTTCCGCGCATCAATGCTGCGGGCAGAATGGGCAGCGGAGAGCGGGCGCTTCGTCTGCTTTTGGCACAGGAGGAAGGGCATGCGAAGGAACTGGCGGAAGAGCTTTCCGAAGAAAACCGAAACCGTCAGGTATTGGAGGCCAGGATCACCGCAGAGGCCATTTTACCGGAATCGATTAAGACAAGCCGGGAAGATGCTGTTGTCATATCCGTGGGCAGGAACTGGCACCATGGGGTTGTAGGAATCGTAGCCTCCCGGCTTACAGAGAAGTTCAACAAGCCGGCAATTGTCTTTGCCTATGAAGAGGACGGTGTAGAAATCAGAGGCTCGGCCAGATCGGTTCCCGGTTTTAATATTCATAAGGCCCTGACCGGCTGCAGCGGGTGTCTGGATAAATTCGGCGGGCATGAGATGGCGGCGGGGATGTCTTTGAAGGCTGAGAAGCTGCCGGAGCTGATTGCAGGTCTCAACCGATATGCCAAAGAGGCGGAAATTCCCCAATACACCATTCCTGAGGTGTGCGCTGACGGTGAGATCCCTCTTTCGGAAATCACCTTGGAAAATGCTTCTCTGCTGGAAAGAATGCAGCCCTGCGGAGAGGGAAATCCGGAGCCCGTATACATTGCCAAAGGGCTTCGTATGGTAAAATGTTCTGCCGTGGGCAGCTCCGAAGCACATCTTCGGATACAGTTTTCCATAGAGGACGAAAGCCGGGGATCCTACGGAAGACCGGTGTCCGGAATTGCCTTTCACTGCGGCCGACTTGTGCCGATGGTTTCCTCTTTGGAAAAATGCGATATCCTTTTTAAACTGAATGTGAACCGATGGGACGGCAAATACAGTGTCTCACTGCAAATATTGGACATCAGAGAGGCAGATGTGTATAATACGGCTTGTGGCAGAAAAGAATTGGTGATGCTGTACAATGCCGTGAATAAAATTTATAAGGACGGCTTCAGCCGGGAGGATTTGCCGAATATACTTACCTGTTTAAAACAAAACGACAGTGCGTATACTTGGTTTAAGCTTTTCAAAGCCATTGAAATATTTAAAGAACTGGGCATTTTACAGAAAAACCGGGATCAATACATGCCGGTGCCCATGAAAGAAAAGCTGGAGCTGGAGCAGTCGGCAGTATACAGAGCTTGCTGCGATATGTAAGAAAGAAGGGAAGTGACAGGCTATGGAACAGGATTTTGCGGAAAAATTACGGGAGCTTGAAGATATTATCAAGGCATATAACCCAAAGGCAGATTTTGAAAAGCTGGAGAAGGCCTTTCGCTTTGCCCGGAACGCGCACCGGGGACAGCTGCGCAAGTCGGGAGAGCCCTTTTTCATACACCCTGTGGCAGTAGCGAAAATGCTGGCCGAAATGGACATGGATATGGATTCCATTATAGCGGCTGTTTTGCACGATGTGGTGGAGGATACAGACACGACCTCTCAGGACATTGAGGCGGAATTCGGCTCTGAAGTCGCTTATCTGGTGGATGGTGTAACCAAGCTGAAGCATATTCCCACAAGTACAAAAGAGGAACTGCAGGCAGAGAATTTGCGTAAAATGTTTCTCTCCATGGCTTCCGATATCAGAGTCATTCTGATCAAGCTGGTAGACCGGCTGCACAATATGCGGACGCTTCAGTATGTCAATACGGATTCCCAGATCACCAAGGCCAAAGAAACTCTTGAAATCTATACGCCTTTAGCCCATCGCCTCGGTATGACAAAGATCAAATGGGAGCTGGAGGACCTGTGCTTTAAATATTTGG
>CBCSVZ010000265.1:0-2358 GCA_965143695.1 uncultured Oscillospiraceae bacterium | reverse complement strand
GCGCCTCATGGTCATAGCAGTGATTGTTCGCCATAAACAGCAAATCGAAGCCCGCATACAGGAGGGAATCCACGGTGTCGTCCGGTGCGTTGAAGTAGGGAAACTGTTTGGCTTCATAGCCGATTTCCGGACCGGACAGCGTTGTTTCAAAGTTGGCCGTGGCAAAGTCCGCGTTTTCGATGATCGGCTTTACATATTGCATATTCCCGGTAAAATCATAGCCACTGTCTGTCTTGGCCGCCCGGATCTGGGGCCTGTGATACATAATGTCCCCGGCGCTTAAAAAGGTAATATCCGTATATGTCAGAGGCTCCGGTGAAGGAGCTTCCGTAGGTATCTGAGAAACCGAAGGGCTCGCCGTGTCCGGATCGCCGCCGGAAGCACGGCCATCCTTCATGACAAACACTGCCACTGTGACCATCAGCAGGGCCAGAAGCACCACCATTGCTGTAAAAAGTCCTTTATTTTTCTTTATCCAATTCATTTCCCGGCACCTCTCCTGACAGAAGTTATTGTTATTTCTTACCTGTTTATTCTATTATGGGGTGCTGTTTTTGTCAATGACTGTGCCTGACCCCTACCGTATTCGCAGTTTATCCCCTACTTGGTAGGGAAACGGCCTTCAAAGCAGCCATTTTCCCTACCTTTAAAAGGCAATTCCGCTTACTGGGTAGGGATTTTTCCCTGTAGAAAGCCATTTTCCCTACTGAAATTGCCATATGCTTATTTTGAGTAGGGATTGTAAGATATTTCAGGGGCTCATCTCTGTCCCTATAACAAATTCTATGGTAAAATGATACAGACAAAAACTACTAAGGAAGTGTTTCTATTGCAGCTTACTGACTTTGATAAAGAATTACTCTCCATGACCTCTGTCCCGGAAGAGGTGCTTCAGATCATAAAGGACAGCTTTGGCCTACCAATCTATCAATACTTTGGTTACAGCGACGAGGAGCTGGACTATGTGCCATTTGACGGTGTCTGTGTCAATCTGGGTAAAATGCAGTACCCGGGTCATGAAATAAGGGCCTTTGTCGAGGAACTGAACCGGCATTTTACGGAAAGAGCCCTGCCCTTTACGGCCTTCGGCTCCGAATACTTCATTGAATTGGAGGACGGTGACGACTGCGTAGCCGTGATCCCCGGAACAGATGCTATGGCCCCTGTACGGGCAGCAGGAACCGCAGGCTTTAACGCCGGGATCAGCAATGAGGATATTATCAATACCCTTCTGAAATGGAAAACCGATTTTGAAACAGAGTTTAAGATCATCTATGCAGATATGCAGCAGATCGATGCTGCCTTTATTAAAAAGCCCCTGGATTTGAAGGCCTTTGCCGAGGAAATACATGATTTTTCTCCCGATCTGACTGACCGTCTGGAGGACGGTGAGAACAGTCTCATCAAGCTGATGACAGCGGACAATATGTTCTCCCTATATTGGGATTAGGAAAATCTGCCCCTGCCGTAAAAAATAAGCCGGAGTCCGGTATAACCGGGCTCCGGCCAATATTTTAAGAATATCAGAAATGGAATGCCTCTCTTAAATCCTTAACCTCGCTGTCGCTGATTTCCACAATGTCACCGATGGACTTGGAAGCTACAACAGCCTTGGCGCTGTACTCCATGACCTCCAGCTTATCGAAGGCATTGAGCAGACTGGCACCTGTAACGATCACACAGTCATTTTCAACAATCAGGATATTTGTCATATGGTCAAAGATATCCGCTACCATATCAGGCTGCATAAAGCTGGAACCGAAGGGCACCTTCTTTACATCTCTGAGCATGATATAGGCCTCGGGAATCGTTCTGGAATCAAACTCCGCATCTGTCACCGCAAAAGCCATGATATTCGGCGCATGGGCAATAATAATGGAATTGATTTCCGGATGCTTGTCGTAAATCTTTTTGTGAAGCAATACGGATCTGGAAGGCATCTTCCCTGCTTCACACCAGTCGCCCTGTATGCGTACAATATCCTCTTCCTCCAGATATTTTCTGTCCTTCGCATAAGGCGTAATAATAAAGGAACCGTCGGAAAGCCTCTGTGAGAAGGTACCCTGGCTGCTGGTAAACAGCTGCTGGTCGTAAGCTCTGTGGATGAGCTTGCACATTTCCCTTCTGGCGGCACGTTCTTCACTGCTGTAAGAGGTACATACGAACTCGTCCATCTTTACCTGCTGCTTCTCCTTGGAGGTATTCAGGTACTTCTCAGGCAGCACCTTTATGGTTCCGATCTTTCTTCCCTCTATCTCTACTCTTGCACAGAAGTCCAGTGTTTCAATGGCCATGAATGCTTTAAAGATATCGGATTCACCTACAAACAATCCGTGGTTCACAAGCATGACCATATTG